>JBDSYO010000265.1:0-3341 GCA_039925625.1 Lapillicoccus sp.
CCTTCAAGGTCACCAGCAACTCCTGGGAGTACACCGGCGACGGGCACGCGCTGGCGATGCGGGCCGGGGCCTCGCTGCTCAACATGGAGTTCGTCCAGTTCCACCCGACCGGCATGGTCTGGCCGCCGTCGGTCAAGGGCATCCTCGTCACGGAGTCGGTGCGCGGCGACGGCGGGGTCCTGAAGAACTCCGAGGGCAAGCGATTCATGTTCGACTACGTGCCCGAGGTCTTCCGCGGCCAGTATGCGGAGACGGAGGAGGAGGGCGACCGCTGGTACACCGACGCCGACAACAACAAGCGGCCGCCCGAGCTGCTGCCCCGGGACGAGGTCGCCCGGGCCATCAACTCCGAGGTCAAGGCCGGCCGCGGCTCGCCGCACGGCGGGGTCTTCCTCGACATCGCCTCCCGTCGACCCGCGGCCGAGATCATGAAGCGGCTGCCCTCGATGCACCACCAGTTCAAGGAGCTGGCCGACGTCGACATCACCGCGGAGCCCATGGAGGTCGGCCCCACCTGCCACTACGTCATGGGTGGCGTCGAGGTCGTGCCCGACACCGGCGCAGCCGCACGGGTGCCGGGACTGTTCGCCGCCGGTGAGGTCTCCGGGGGGATGCACGGCTCCAACCGGCTCGGCGGCAACTCCCTGTCCGACCTTCTGGTCTTCGGCAACCGCGCCGGGCTCGGCGCCGCTGCGTACGTCTCGGGGCTGGGCGAGACCCGACCCACCGTGGGGCAGGATGTCGTCGACGCCGCGGCCGCGGACGCGCTACGGCCGTTCGAGCTCGAGGGGGGCGAGAACCCCTACACGCTGCACCAGGAGCTGCAGCAGACGATGAACGACCTCGTCGGCATCATCCGCAAGGAGGCCGAGATGAGCGAGGCGCTGGCCAAGATCGACGAGCTCAAGGAGCGGGCGCAACACCTCAGCGTTGTGGGGGACCGCCGGTTCAACCCGGGGTGGCACCTCGCGCTCGACCTGCGCAACATGCTGCTCGTCAGTGAGTGCGTGGCGCGAGCGGCGTTGATACGGCAGGAGAGTCGTGGGGGGCATACCCGTGACGACTATCCGGCGATGGACCCGTCGTGGCGGCAGCGGCTGCTGGTCTGCTCGGGCACCGGTGACGGACCGGTCAAGGTGGAGGAGGAGCTCGTGCCGCCCATGCGCGAGGACCTCATCACCTTGTTCAAGCGCGACGAGCTGAAGAAGTACCTCACCGAGCAGGAGCTGGCCGGCGTGCCGACCGAGGAGACGCGATGAGCTACGACGCAAGGTTCCGCGTGTGGCGCGGCGACGAGTCCGGCGGTGACCTGCAGGACTTCACCGTCGAGGTCAACGAGGGCGAGGTCGTCCTCGACATCATCCACCGTCTCCAGGCGACCCAGGCCGGCGACCTCGCGGTGCGGTGGAACTGCAAGGCGGGCAAGTGCGGCTCGTGCAGCGCGGAGGTCAACGGCCGGCCGCGGCTGATGTGCATGACCCGGATGTCGACCTACGCCGAGGACGAGACGATCACCGTCACGCCGCTGCGCGGGTTCCCGGTCACCAAGGACCTGGTCGCCGATGTGTCGTACAACTACGACAAGGCCCGGCAGATCCCGGCGTTCGCCCCACCGGTGGGGGTGGCGCCGGGGGAGTACCGGATGCAGCAGGTCGACGTGGAGCGCTCGCAGGAGTTCCGCAAGTGCATCGAGTGCTTCCTTTGCCAGAACACCTGCCACGTCTCGCGCGACCACGAGGTCAACAAGGAGGCGTTCGCCGGACCGCGCTTCTTCATCCGCGCCGCCGAGCTCGACATGCACCCGCTGGACGCGCGCGACGACCGGGCCAACTTCGCGCGCGACACCCAGGGCCTGGGGATGTGCAACATCACCAAGTGCTGCACCGATGTCTGCCCAGAGCACATCAAGATCACGGACAACGCGATCATCCCCATGAAGGAGCGCGTCGTCGACCGGAGGTACGACCCGCTGACCTGGCTGGGGTCGAAGATCGGCCGCCGACCGAAGGATTAGGGACGGCGTCGCCCGGTCGTCCGACGCCCACCCGTGGCGTACCCGTGCCTTCGGTGCGCTTTCTGCCCAATAGGAGCGCAGGGC
This sequence comes from Lapillicoccus sp., assembly GCA_039925625.1. Classification (GTDB taxonomy): domain Bacteria; phylum Actinomycetota; class Actinomycetes; order Actinomycetales; family Dermatophilaceae; genus Lapillicoccus. The sequence continues at coordinate 2,099 of JBDSYO010000265.1, forward strand.
ACGGTCTCGCGGGGTCCTGACCGACAAGAGGAGCGCCGGGCCCGGAAATCCGTGCGCTGCGCTCCTCTTGTTCGGAACGGCGTCGGAGATCCGTGCCCAGCGCTCCTCTTGGGAGAAACGGTGAGGACCGGACCGGGGAGCCGGGGGGCTGCCGGGACGGGATGCGTCAGCGGTGGTGGCGGATCGCGGTGCGGAGGTCCTTGTTGAGCCAGGAGATGACGTCCATCGGGATCTCCTTGGGGCACGCCGCCGCACACTCGCCGATGTTGGTGCAGCCGCCGAAGCCCTCGGCGTCGTGCTGGTTGACCATCGACACGACGCGGGCCTCGCGCTCGGGCTGACCCTGGGGGAGCAGACCGAGGTGGTTGACCTTGGCGCCCATGAAGAGCATCCCGGACGCGTTGGGGCAGGCCGCCACGCACGCCCCGCAGCCGATGCACGCCGCCGACGAGAACGCCTTGTCGACGTTCTCCTTCGGGATGAGCACGGCCTGCGCGTCGGGCGCCGCACCGGTGTTGACCGAGACGAACCCGCCCGCCTGGATGATCCGGTCGAAGGCCGACCGGTCGACGACGAGGTCCTTGAGCACCGGGAACGCGTCGGCGCGCCAGGGCTCGATGGTGATGGTCTCGCCGTCCTCGAACGAGCGCATGTGCAGCTGGCACGTCGTCGTCCGCAGGGGACCGTGAGCGCTGCCGTTGATCATCAGGCCGCACATGCCGCAGATGCCCTCGCGGCAGTCGCTGTCGAACGCCACCGGCTCGTCACCGGCAAGCATCAGCCGCTCGTTGAGGACGTCGAGCATCTCGAGGAACGACATGTCGGGCGAGATGTCGGGCACCTCGTAGGTGACCAGCCCGCCGTCCGCCTCGGCGTTCTTCTGACGCCAGATCCTGACGGTGACCTTCACTGACCGACCTTTCGCGTGCCCATCACTTGTAGCTCCGTTGCTTCAGCTCGACGTACGCGTACGCGAGGTTCTCCTTGTGGAGCACCGGCGTCAGCCGGGCCTCGCCGCTGCTGTCCTGGCCGTACTCCCACGCCGCGACGTACGCATACTCGTCGTCGTTGCGCAGGGCCTCGCCGTCCTCCGTCTGGCTCTCCTGGCGGAAGTGCCCGCCGCACGACTCGCGCCGGTGCAGCGCGTCGATGCACATCAGCTCGCCGAGCTCGAGGAAGTCGGCGACGCGCCCGGCCTTCTCGAGGCTCTGGTTGAGCTCGTCACCGGTGCCGAGCACGCGGA
>JBDSYO010000266.1:0-5357 GCA_039925625.1 Lapillicoccus sp.
TGGTGGTCGGCGCGATGGACCGGCTCAACTTCTCGCTGGGCGAGACCGCGATGGTGAGCGCCCTCATCCCGGCGCTGCTGACCGCGCAGGTCGACCTACCGTTCTGGGCGGCGTTCCTCCTGGCCCTGGCCATCGGGGGCACGCTGTCGATCGTGGCCTACCTGCTGTGCTTCCGCTTCGTGCGGCCCGACTTCCCGAACGCGTCGATCCTCAGCAGCCTGGGGCTGGGCATCGCACTGACGGCGCTCGTGGTGAAGCTGTTCGGTAGCAACCAGCAGGTCGTGTCCGACGTCTTCCCGGGCACCCGGCTGCAGCTGGGTCCGGTCTCGGTGACGGGCAGCCAGATCGTCATCCTCGTGCTGGCGGCCGGACTCACGCTCGCCCTCTACGTGTTCCTCGAGCGCAGCCGCTGGGGGACCGCGATCCGGGGGGTCTCCGACGACGCGGTCGTCACAGGGCTGCTCGGCGTGCCGGTGCAAAGGGTGATACTGCTGACGTTCGCACTGTCGGGCGTGCTCGCCGGCGCCGCGGGTCTCCTCACCGGTCTGGCGTACCACGCCGTCAGTCCGTTCGACGGCTTCACGGTCACGCTTACCGCACTGATGACCATCGTCATCGGCGGCCTCGGGAGCGTCCGCGGCGCAGTGGTGGCTGGCCTGGCGATCGGGATGATCGAGACCCTCACGGTCGCCTACCTCTCCGCCACCCTGCGCGACCTCCTGGTCTACGTCCTCGTCGGCGCCTTCCTGCTGCTGCGGCCGCAGGGACTCTTCGGTCGTAACGCCGGTGTGCTGGAGCGCGTCTGATGAGCACGTTCTACGAGGCCGTCGTCGTCCAGGTGGGCATCAACGTCCTTCTGGCGCTGGGGTACTGGATCGCCGTCTCGACGGGGAAGTACTCCTTCGGCCACGCGGCGTTCATGGCTCTGGGCGCCTACGGGTCGTCCGTCCTCACGCTCAACCTGGGATGGCCGCTGCCGCTCGCCCTGGTGGCCGGCGCGGTGGTCGCCGCGATCGGTGGGGCCCTCGTCGGGTGGGCCGCGCTACGGCTGACCATGCTCTACCTCGCCATCATCACCCTGGTCTTCTCCGAGCTGCTCATCACGCTGATCTCGCAGTGGGACTTCGTCGGCGGGGGCAGCGGGCTCGTCGGGATGACCGGCACCTCGGTGCCGCTCGTCCTCGGCTTCGTCGCCGTCACGGTGGTCTACCTCGTCCTGCTGACGAGGTCGAGGATGGGGCTGGCGTACGAGGCGATCCGCGAGGACGAGCAGGCCGCCATGGGGGCCGGCATCAAGGTCACGCTGGTCTCGGTCGGTGCCTTCGCCACCTCCGCGGCGGTGACCGGCGTCGCCGGCGGGCTGGCCGCCCACCAGCAGCTGATCATCAACCCCGACCTCTACGGCCCGCAGCAGTCGCTGTTCATCATCCTGCTCTGCGTGTTCGGCGGGGTGCAGTACTTCTGGGGTGCCGCGGTCGGGGCCATCGTGCTCAGCCTGCTGCCCGTCTACTTCTCCGGCCTGGCCGACTGGTACCAGGTCATCTACGGCCTGCTCTTCGTCGTGCTCATGATCCTGCGGCCCCAGGGGCTCATCGGCTCCTCGACATCGACGCTGGTGCCGTGGCGACGTCGTCGTGGACCGGCGTCGCCGGACGACGAGCCCGATGCCGATGCGTCGACCCGGCAGGAGCAGACCGTTGGCTGACATCCTCCACGTCGACGCGATGACCCGGGAGTTCGGCAGCGTCAAGGCCCTGGCCGACGTCAGTCTCACCCTCGAGGAAGGCACGATCCACGGCGTGGTCGGACCCAACGGCGCCGGAAAGACCACCCTGCTGTCGATCATGTCCGGCTATCTGCTCCCGACCTCCGGCACCGTGACGCTGCGCGGGCGCGACATCACCCGGCTCACCCCGCAGCAGCGGGTGCCGCTGGGCGTGGTGCGCACGTTCCAGAACATCCGGCTGTTCAGCGGCCTGACGGTCCTGCAGAACGTCATGCTCGGGCAGCACACCCACGCCCGCACCGGTCTGTCGTCGCTGCTGCCGTTCCGTACCGCGAGCGACCGGGCCCTGCTTCAGGAGGCGCGTGACTCGCTCGACCTTTTCGACCTTGCGTCCGCGGCCGACCGGCGCGTCTCCGAGCTCCCCTACGGCCTGCAGAAGCAGCTCGAGATGGCCCGGGCCATGGCGACCAAGCCGCAGGTGCTCCTCCTCGACGAGCCCGCGGCGGGGATGACCTCATCCGGACGTCTGCAGCTGACCGAGCGCATCCGTCAGCTACGGGACACCGGGGTGACGATCGTCGTCGTCGAGCACGACATGGACGTCATCTCCCGGGTCTGCGACACGGTCACGGTGCTCAACTTCGGACGCAAGATCATGGCGGGCTCCCCGGGCGAGGTCCTGGCCAGCCCCGAGGTGAGGACGGCCTACCTTGGTACCTGACGCTGTGGTGGACCGCCGGACACCGGCCGCCCACGATGCCGAGACCGTGCTGCAGGTGACGAACCTGCAGGCGGGGTACGGCCGCATCCTCGGCATCATCGACGTCAGCCTCGAGGTGCGGCGCGGTGAGCTCGTCGCCCTGCTCGGCAGCAACGGCGCGGGCAAGAGCACGCTGCTGCGCGCCGCCTCGGGCATGATCCGCCCGCGCCGGGGAACCGTCGTCCTCAATGGCACCGACATGACCGGCGCGCGCAGCGACGTGCTCGCCCGGGCGGGTCTGTCGCACGTGCCCGAGGGGCGGCGGCCCCTCGCGACGCTGACCGTGGAGGAGAACCTCCGCCTCGGGGCCTTCCGGGTGCGTGGTGCCGAGCTGCGCTCGCGGCTGGACGACGTCTACGACCGCTTCGAGCGGCTCCGCGACCGCCGGGAGCAGAAGGCGGGCACGCTCTCCGGCGGTGAGCAGCAGATGCTCGTCATCGGCCGGGCCATCATCGGCCACCCCACGATCCTCCTGCTCGACGAGCCGTCGCTCGGGCTGTCGCCCCGGCTGGTAAGCGAGGTCTTCGACCTGGTCCGCAGCCTGGCCGCCGACGGCATGACCGTCCTGCTCGTGGAGCAGAACGTGGTGCAGGGGCTCCGGATCGCCGACCGCGGCTACGTGCTGTCGACCGGCCGGGTGGCCGCCACCGGCACCGCTGACGAGCTCGCGGCCGACCCCGTCCTCCTGGCCAGCTACCTCGGCGGCGCCGACCGCGCGGGCGCATGAGGTTCCGCGACCGGACCGCCGTGGTGACCGGGGCCGGTTCCGGCATCGGCCGCGAGACCGCGATGTCCTTCGCTGCCGAGGGGGCGACCGTCGTCGTAGCCGACATCGCCGGCGGCGATGAGACGGTCGCCGCGATCACCGCCGCCGGCTTCGCCGCGTTCTCGGTACCGACCGACGTGTCGGACCCGGCCCAGGTGCAGGCTCTGATGGACACCGCCGTCGCGCGTACCGGGCGGCTGGATGTCGTCCACAACAACGCGTTCTGGGCGCCGCTCTACACCCCGCTCGCCGACACCACCGTGGAGCAGTGGGACCGGACGATCGCCGTCACCCTGACGGGGGTCTTCCTCGGCTGCAAGTACGCGATCCCTCACCTCGTGGCGTCCGGGGGCGGCGTCATCGTCAACACCGCCTCCGTGGCCGCCTTCACGGTCAACCCGGCCTACGCCGCCTACATGGCCGCCAAGGGTGGCGTCGTCGCGCTGACCAAGTCGGTCGCCTACGACTACGGCCCCCAGGGGGTGCGCTGCAATGCGGTCGCTCCAGGCTTCATCGCCGGAACGGGCGCCACCCGGCCGGTGTTCGAGAACCCCGAGCGCGTCGAGTGGCTGATGCGCAAGATCGCGCTGGGCCGTCCGGGCGTCGCCTCCGACGTCGCCAAGGCCGTGCTGTTCCTCGCCAGCGACGACGCCTCCTACATCACGGGAGACACCGTCGTCGTCGACGGCGGGCGCCTCATCGGCTGACCCGGCCGTCCCCTACCTCTGCACACGAAAGGTGCTCATGAACGACATCGAGCTGCTGCCCATCCCGATGGCCACCAGCGACCGCATCGACATCTACTCGGGCGTGGCCCGGATGGCCGGCAAGGTCTGGGCCTCGCTGCACCGGTCGTCGGGCTCGTCGCGCACGGCCGCCATCATCGTCCACCCGACCTCGAACTTCATGGGCCACTACCTGCTGCAGCCGCTGGCGGACCGAGGGATCGACGCCGTCGGCTTCACCACGCGCTACATCGGCAACGACAGCGCGCTGACAATGGAGAACTGCGTCGTCGACGTGGGCGCCGGGATCACCTTCCTGCGTGAGCGGGGCTACGAGAAGGTCGTCCTGGTGGGCAACTCCGGCGGCGGCGGGTTGGCCGCGCTCTACCAGAGCCAGGCCGAGGCGCCGACGATCACGAACACTCCGGCGGGCGACCCGCCCGACCTCACCCAGGCCGTCCTTCCCCCGGCCGACGCGATCGTCCAGCTCATGGCCCACCCCGGACGGGCCCAGGTCTGCGGCGACTGGCTCGACCCCGCCATCCGCGACGAGACGAACCCGTTCGACCGCGACCCCGAGCTCGACCTGTTCGCCCGCGCAGCCCCCTTCGACCCGGAGTTCGTCGCGCGCTACCGCGAGGGCCAGCTGGCCCGTAACCGGCGCATCACGGCGTGGGTCCACGAACAGCTGGAGTCGCTCGAGGCGGCGGGTGGTGAGCTCGCCGACCTCCCGTTCGTCGTGCACGGCACGACGGCGGACCCCCGGTTCCTCGACGTCACGATCGACCCGTCCGACCGGACCCCCGGGACGATGTGGGGGCCCACCGAGGTGGCGAACCTCATGCCGGCCTCGCTCGGGCACTACAGCAGCCTGCGCTCGTGGCTCAGCCAGTGGAGCGTCGACGAGTCGAACGGCGACGGGGTGGCGCATCTGAAGCGCGTCAGCGTGCCGGTGCTGGTCGGCTACGGGACGGCCGACCAGGTCTGCTTCCCGAGCTACGCCCGCCAGATGTATGCCGCCGTTCCGCACGACGACAAACAGCTCGTCGCCGTCGAGGGGGGCACGCACTACCTGAAGGACCAGCCGGAGAAGGTGGCCGAGGTCGCGGACCTCGTCGTCCGGTGGCTCGACGCGCACGGTCTCGTCGGATGACGCTCCACCCCGACTTCGCGGCGCTGGACCCGGTGCCGGGCGAGATGCACATCACCGACCTCCACGACCGGTTCAGCCTCGTCAACCTGATGGCGTTCGGAGCCGACGTCGACCGCCCGACGCATACGCCGGTCGAGCTCGGACGGCACGGCGGCATGGCGTTGTGGGAGTCGACCGGGGCGGCCGACCAGCTGCCGTTCTGGAACACCGTCTACGACGGGGACACG
>JBDSYO010000267.1:0-3666 GCA_039925625.1 Lapillicoccus sp.
CTATCGCCAGCCGCTGCCGCATGCCGAGCGAATACGCGCGGTAGTGCTTGGTGGCCGCAGCCAGCAGTCCGACCCGTTCCAGGGCCTGATCGATCCGTTTCCTGGCCGTTCGCGGATCGCTGTACCGGTCAGCCGCATCCAGCCGGGCCAGATTGGCCCGCCCCGACAGATAGAGATGGAACGCCGGTCCCTCGACCAGCGCTCCAACCCGTCGTAGGGCACGGTTCGCGCCCGCGGGCATCGGCTCACCGAGCAAGGACACCGTCCCACTGGTGGCTGAGATCAGCCCGAGGATCATCCGGATCGTGGTCGTCTTGCCCGAGCCGTTGGGCCCGAGGAAGCCGTAGACGGCCCCCCGGGGGACGACGAGGTCGATGCCGTCGACGGCCAGCCGGTCACCGAACCGCTTGGTGAGCCCGACGGTCCGAACCGCGACGTCGGGCTCCGCGTCGGGCTCCGCGGTGGCCGGCGTCGGCGTGGCGCGAGGCGCCTCCCGGAGGGCCTCGGTCGGGGCCGTCACGAAGCCTTCAGTGCGGCATACAGGGCCGCCGGGTCGACCGCTCCGACCGCGATGCGGCCGTCGTCGGTGATCACGGCCGAGACGAGGGTGCCGTCGACGACCCGGCCGGAGCCCCAGTCGCCGCTGACCTCAGGGATCGAGCCGAGGAGCGACTGCACCTGCTTCTGCGTCGCGGCCGTGGCGTACTGCGCGGGCAGGGTCGCGACGACGACCGACGTCCAGCCGGTGCCGACGACCTTGGGCTCGGTCGTGGGCTTGGCTCCGGCGGGCGGCTGGGCGGCGTTGGCGCTGCCCTCGGTGACCGTCGTCCCGGCCGGCGGGGTGAACGCGAACTGGCGCGCGTCGGGGGCGGCGAAGTCGACGGAGGTGAAGCCGACCTCGACGGCCGGGTTGGCCTCCTTGGTCGAGTAGACCTGTACCCGCAGGGGGACGTGCTTCTCGGCGTCGACGGCGATCCGCACCTGGGCAACCCGGGTGGCGTCGGTGCGCGGGTCGAGCACGAGCTCGTAGACCGAGCGGCCGGCCACGACGGCGGTGCCCGCGGTCGTCACGGCGGTGCTGGGGTCGATGGCGGCCAGGGCCTTGGCGGCGGCCTCCTCGGGGGTCTTGGGCAGGTCGGTCGGCGTCGCCGAGGGCGCGCTCGCCACACCGGCGTCCTTGGCCGCGAGGGTGTGGTGCACCGCCGACTTCTCGGCGCTCGACCACACCCACACGTCGGCGCCGTTGCGGATGACGTCGGACTCGCCGGAGCCGCTCACCAGGGCGACCCGGGACTGGGTCGGGCCACCGGCCCACACGCGCCAGGTATGCGTGCCCGAGACCACCGAGGTGAGCGTGGCCCCGCCGGACGTGGACGCCGGGCTGCCGCTGCCCTGGCCGGTCAGGCCCGGGATCTGGGGCAGGCCGAGGTTCGACGTCTGGACGACGGTGCCCGACAGGCTCTGGCCTGCGGCGCCGCGTAGGTCGACGAGCAGCTGGGCGGCGCTGCGGGCGGGCAGCCCGGCGTCGGCGCTGGCCGTCCGCGACATGACGAGGGTCCCGCCGGCGATGAGGACGACGGCGGCTGCGGGGACGGCCCAGCGGGTGGTGCGGTGCTCGGTGAAAACGGTCATGACCTCATCCTGCGGTCCGCCACCTGAGAGGGGCCTGAGAGGGACTCAGAGGGGCCGGCGGCGCTCAGCCCCGGTCGAGCGCGGTGCAGATGCAGGCCTTGTTGCCGTCCGGGTCGGCGAGGACGACGAAGCTCGGCGCCTCCCGGTCGTCGACGAGGACGCCGCCTGCCGCCAGAGCGGCGTCGATGCGGCTCTGGGCGGTCTCGGGGGCGACCCAGACGTCGAGGTGCCACCGCTGACGGGGCTCGGCGTGCTCGTCGCTGCCCTGGAACCAGACCGACGGTGCCTGGCCGGTGGGGTCGAGGACGGTGTCCTCGATGAGGTGGTCGGCGCTGCCGGTGAGGACAGCCGACCAGAACGGGCCGATGCGCTCGCGGGCGGCGGTGTCGAGCCCGAGCTCCACCTGCAGGACCGAACCGGGATCCGGCGTGAGCCCGTGCTCGGCGGCGAGCCGGCTGATGGTGCGGGCAAGGGCGAGGTCCTTCTCGGTGACCCAGCTGCCCTCGTCGTGCGTCGACAGCGCCACCCCGACGCTGCCGTAGGTGAGCGTCAGGTCGGGATGGTGGCCGGCCTCCTCGGCCGCTGCGGCGACGGCGGTGACGAAGGCCGCGCCGGCAGGGAAGTCCGGGATCCGGTAGCGCGCGTGCAGCGCCTGGGCGAGCTTGGACCAGTCGTCGAGGCCGGCGGCGAGGATCTCGGAGTTCGTCAGGCGTCCCATACCCTCCACCCTGCCACTGGGCGCCGACACCCGGGGTTCTTCCGCGATCAGGAGCCGGTCGTCGCGGTCCCGGTGGGGGTGGCCGGAGGCGGCAGGGCCGTCGACCGCTGCGCCATGAAGTCCTCCTTGTCGGCGTCCACCGCGCGGGTCATCACCACGCTCGCCGCATACGTGTCGTTGTCGTAGTTGCTGATGAGGATCCGGTCGCAGTCCGCGTCCGTGTTGGCCAGGTAGTTGTTGTCCGGAATCCGACCGGGCTGACCCTGGATGCCGATCGCGGTCGCTCCCCCCATATGGCCGACGTGGTGCAAGGTGTAGACCCGAACGACGTCGTGGGACTGGGCCACCGTGCACGTCATAGGGTTCGACGCCGAGGTGTCCTTCGACCAGAGCCACGGTTCGTTCCAGTCCCATTTCGCGTAGAGCTCGTCATCCGCCGATCGGCCCGTGTTCGTCCAGATGGAGCCCAGGTGGGTCGAGCCGGCTGCGGCCGGGACGTTCTTGGTCCCGTCGTACAGCGCGGTCAGCTGCGTGTCGGTCGGCAGGTCCCAGCCCGCGTTGGAGGGGAGGCTCAAGAGCCGTGCAGCATCCCACGACCCGAGCTGCTTTCCTTCGGGGCTGATCGGAAGCCATGGCTCCGGAATCTGGCTGAGGGACTGTCGGGCGGCGGGGTCGTAGTCCACGTCTGCACGGTAGATATGGTCGCCGACCTTGACCTGGTCCCACGGGATCTCCGGGGCGAGGTTGGTCTGTTCGATGGCGTGGTTGTTCACGTACTCATCCTTGTGCCGCTGCTGCACGCCCGCGTCGGCGCCGAACATCTTGTCGTGCTCGAGGATGAGCAACGCGGACAGCGCCTCCTGGTCCGAGAGGGTGAGGTACAAGGAGCTGAGCCGTTGGGAGTCGGCCCAGGTGGCGTACCCCTTCGACTCCATGCTGCTGCCGGCGAGCTTGAGCACCGAGAACACGTTCGGGTCTCTGGGGTACAGCTCGTCGTGCTGGTCCGCGAAGACGGTGTAGGGGTTGGCCAGGTCAAAGGCGTTCTTGAAGTCGGCCTTCCGGTCTCCGAGGATCTTCGTGCTCGCGGCGAGCGCGTCGGTCAACGCCGTGGGTACGGGCGTGGTGGCGTCGGCAATGTTCTTCTTGGCCACGCTGACGTCCTTGGCGGCTGACCCGATCGGCAGGAAGTACTCCATGTAGAGCGACCTCATACTGTTGTTCCACGTGTTCATCACGCCCAGCTTGGTGCTCAGCTCATCACCGGCCAGCTGTCCGCTGATGCTCTTCACGTCGGTGTCGATGGTGTCGAGCCGCGT
>JBDSYO010000268.1:0-5590 GCA_039925625.1 Lapillicoccus sp.
CCGAGTCATTGCCCGAGTCGCTGCCCCCTACCTCGTCTGCCGCATCCCCCCTGGAGGACAACCCGTGAGCGCGCTCGACGGCCCGTCCGGTATGCCGCCCGCCCCCGCCGAACGGGCCGGCACGGCCCTGACGACGGCGGAGCGGCGCATCCTCGACGCCCTCGACGAGCAGGCCATGACCGCGCTCCTGGTCGACCTCGTGCGCGTACCCAGCGTCACCGGGTCCGACGCGGAGTCGAGCCTGCAGCACGACCTCGGCCGGCTGTTGATCGCGGAGGGGCTCGACGTCGACGCCTGGGCCGTCGACCTGGAGGCGCTCCGTGCCGACCCGCAGTTCCCGGGCTCGGAGGCCGAGCGCACCGAGGCCTACGGGTTGGTCGGGGTCCTCCCGGGCCGGTCGGCCCCGGACGAGCCCGCGCTCGTCCTGCAGGGTCACGTCGACGTCGTGCCCGTCGGCGACCGCACCGCGTGGGCGCACGATCCCTACGGCGCGAGCGTCGTGGGCCGGGTGCTGCACGGCCGTGGAGCGTGCGACATGAAGGCCGGTGTGGCCGTCAACCTCGCCGTGGTGCGCGCGGTGCGGCGTAGCGGTGTCGTCCTCGAACGGCCCCTGGCCCTGCACAGCGTGGTCGGCGAGGAGGACGGCGGCCTCGGGGCCTTCGCCACCCTGCGACGTGGTCACGGCGGGGCCGCCGCCGTCATCACCGAACCCACCTCGGGCCGGCTCGTCACGGCGGCGGCCGGGGCGCTGACCTTCGAGCTCTGCGTCCCCGGTCTGGCCGCGCACGGCAGCACGAGGCGGGAGGGCCACTCGGCGATCGACGCCTACCTCCCGCTGCACACGGCGTTTGTCGCGCTCGAAGCCCGCCGCAATCTGGACGTCGACCCACGCTTCACCGACCACCCGCTGCCCTACCCCATCTCGGTGGGCATCCTGCGCTCCGGCGACTGGGCCAGCACCGTGCCCGACACGCTCGTGGCCCAAGGGCGCTTCGGCGTGCGGCTGGGGGAGGACGTCCATACCGCTCGCGCCGACTTCGAGACCGCCGTGGCCGAGGCGTCCCGGGCGGACTCGTGGCTGCACGAGCACCCACCCGTCGTGACGTGGCCCGGCGGTCAGTTCGCGAGCGGGGAGCTCGCTCCCGGCCATCCCCTCGCCCGCGAGGTGCAGCAGGCCTGCCTCGACACGGGGGGTCCGGCCCCGCGGCCGGCCGCGGCGCCCTACGGCAGCGACCTGCGTCTGTACGCCGGGATCGGCGGGATCCCGACGCTGCACTACGGCCCCGGTGACGTGCGCGACGCGCACTCGCCCCACGAGCGGGTCGACCTCGACGAGGTGGTCGCGGTGGCCCGGGCGCTGGCCCTGCTCGCGGCCCGACGGTGCGAGGCCCACCTCTGAGGGGGCCGGGCCACGGGGGGAGGGGCGTCAGTCGCCTCAGGGACGCTGCGCCCGCCGGGGGCGGCGGGCGGGCTGACGGGTCGTCGCGGGGGCTGGTTCGGTGGGGTCCGCCGGCGTGGTGCTGTCGGCCGGCGAGGTGGGTTCCGCCGGCGAGGTGGGTTCCGCGCCCTCGTCGACAAGCACGATGGTCGGCCCCTGGTCGGCGTCGGCGGGCTGGTCCGTCCCCGGCACGCGGTCTGGGCTGGGGTCCGCGCTGGTGTCTGGGCTGGTGTCTGGGCTGGGGTCCGGGTCGGCGTCAGGGGGAAGGACGGGCTCGATGACCTGGTACCAGCTGTCGTCGCGGGCCACGGTGGTCTCGACCGCGACGACCAGCACCTCGTCGTCGGGAGCCTCGTCGTCCGGAGCCTCGTCCGCAGCACCGGCTCGGACGGCGTGGGCCGCGCGCAGCCGCGCCAGCTCGTGCTCCGGGATGACGGTCGTGGTCTCGGCCAGGTCGCCGAGCAGTAGCCGCTGCGTGTCCTGGCTCTCGTCGCGCTCCGGCTCTGCCTGCGCTTCGGGCTCCGGCTCGGGTGCGACCTCGGGCTCGGGCTCGGGTGCGACCTCGGGCTCCGCCTCGTAGCCCCGCCCCGCGGGAGCGCTGGGAGGGACGGGCGTGGTGGTGACGGTGGGACGCGGGAGGTCCGGCTCGGCAGGGGTAGGCGGCACCAGGTCGGGCAGGTGGGCCATGCGGTCGTCCAGCGCCCGCAGCTCGGCGGCCCGCCGGGTGATGAGCAACGGCTCGCCCGCCGCGACGGCGTCGAGCAGCCCCGCCAGCCCGCGCAGCTCGGCCGCCAACCAGGCCCGCAGGCGCAGGTGCCGGTCGGGGCGCTCGATGCGCGCGACGGCATACGCCTCGATGACGCTCTCGAAGGTCTCGGGCGAGCACTCCGCGGCGAAGGCGGCGAGGTCGTCGGCCGGGTCGGCGACCTTGGCGTGCTCCCAGCCGGTGAGGGCCCGGACCGTCGCCGTGCCGGGGTCGTCCTCCTGGGCGAACGAGACGAGCACCCGGCCCCCGCGCACGTCACCGTGGACCGGGGTCGGGGCGAACCGCCAGGCCGAGACGTTCTCCAGGGCCCGTTCCCACCGCGAGAGCAAGGCGGCCGGTACGTGGCCGGTCGCCGCGGCGCGGTCGAGGTCGGACAGGTGCCGGCTGCGGTAGGTCTCCGCGTCGTAGGCGGCGACACCCGCCTCCTCGAACACGCCGCGGTCGACGTTGTGCAGGGCGGCCATCGCCCGGCCCAGCTCGGCGGCCACGCCGGGTCCTGGCGACACCTCCTCGAGGACGACCGAGCGGCCGTGAAGGAAGGGGTAGACCATGGCCCGCCCATCGGGAACGCCGACGAACCCGCGCGGCTGTGGCACCTGGAACGGCAGCCGACGCGCGATGAGGGCGAGGAGCGGCACGGCGGTGTCCAGCTGGGCGCCCACCGCCGGCGTGGTCGGCACCCGGACGACCCAGGCGCGTCGCTGGGTGTCGGTGACGAAGGCGACGTCGCAGCGGTTGCCCGGCAGGCCGCGAGCAGCGCGCACGGCGACCGGGTCGAGGCCGGGCACCGCCGAGCTCGCCAGGGCAGCCAGGTATGCGGGCGTGCGCGTCACGCGCCCACCGTATGCCGTGGCGTGCCCCGGACCGCGCACCTCACCGCCCGGGTGGCCCAGGTTCTGCGCGCGTAGGGTGACGGACGTGCCCGGCCCCCTCCCCCTCGGCGAGCTCCCCCTGTGCCGCGGCACCCTCGACCGCGCCGCCCACCGGCGGGCCGAGCCCGACCTCGTCGAGAAGCTGCTCGCCGACCCGGCCACCCGGGTGGCGGCCATCGTCGGCGAGAGCATGGACGTCTATCGGCCCCACGGTGACGACGGGTCGACCGAGCTGGTGCTGCGTCCGCCCGTCCTGGACGACCGGCACCGACTGGCGTTCTTCCTCGGGGAGGAGCCCGGGGACCTCGGCTCTCCCACCGCATACCTGGCCGTGGTCGGCGACCCGACCGAGGCCGGCCACGACTCCTGGGCCACCCTGCGCGGCGTCGGCGAGGCGCTCACCGACCGTGACGCCGGCATCTTCACGACGACGCAGGCCCTGGCCAACTGGCATGCCGCCCACTCGTTCTGCCCGCGATGCGGGTCACCCACGTCGGCCGCGCAGGCCGGCTGGGTGCGCCGCTGCGAGCGTGATGGGACCGAGCACTACCCGCGCACCGACCCCGCCGTGATCATGGCGGTGGTCGACGACGACGACCGGCTGCTGCTCGGCCGCGGCGCCCAGTGGCCACCGGGACGCTTCTCGGTGCTCGCTGGGTTCGTCGAGCCGGGCGAGTCGTTCGAGGCCGCGGTGGCCCGCGAGGTCGAGGAGGAGGTCGGCGTCCACGTCACCGAGGTGACCTACCTGGGCAACCAGCCGTGGCCGTTCCCCTCGTCGGACATGATCGGGTTCACGGCCCGGGCCACCTCGACCACGCTGCACCCTGACGAGGTCGAGATGGCCGAGGCGCGCTGGTTCACCCGCGAGGAGTACGTGAAAGCTTTGCGGGAGAACGAGATTCGCACGCCCAGCGGCATCTCCATCGCGCAGCGCCTGATTGAGCATTGGCTCGGTGCGAGGGTCGCCGACGTCGTGGGCGAGTCGGCTCGCTCGTGGGGATGAGCCAGGGCTGACGCTCTGGCACACTGCCCGCCATGGCGAAGAAGACGGCGTCCGGGCTGAAGAAGCTCCCCAAGGGTGTCTACGAGGACGAGCTCGGTCGGCTCCAGGCCGAGCTCGTCGTCCTCCAGGAGTGGGTCCGTGCCACGGGAGCGCGCGTCGTCGTGCTCTTCGAGGGGCGCGACGCTGCCGGTAAGGGCTCGGCGATCAAACGGATCACCGAGGTGCTCAACCCGCGCATGGTGCGCGTCGCGGCGCTGCCTTCACCGAGCGAGCGCGAGAAGACCCAGTGGTACTTCCAGAAGTACATCACCCACCTGCCCGCGGCCGGCGAGATCGTGCTGTTCGACCGCAGCTGGTACAACCGCGCCGGAGTCGAACGCGTCATGGGCTTCTGCACCGACGAGGAGTACGAGCGCTTCCTGCGCCAGGCGCCGCTGTTCGAGCAGATGCTCATCGAGGACGGGATCATCCTGCGCAAGTACTGGTTCTCGGTCTCGGACAAGGAGCAGGAGGCGCGGTTCCGGGCTCGGGCCAAGGACCCCATGAAGCGGTGGAAGCTCTCGCCGATGGACCCGCAGTCGCTGATCCGGTGGGAGGACTACTCCCGGGCCAAGGACGAGATGATGGCCCACACCGACGTCGAGATGTCACCGTGGTGGGTCGTCGAGTCGGAGGACAAGCGCACCGCGCGCATCAACGTCATCGCCCACCTGATCTCGTCGATCCCGTACCACGACGTGAAGCCGCCGACGGTGAAGATCCCGCGCCGCCCGGCCCGTAAGGAGGCTGAGCGGCCGCCCAAGGACACGCAGCGGTTCGTTCCCGACGCCGCCGACGAGGCAGCCGGTCGCGACTGAGCGGAGCGCCGCTCAGACGCTCTTCGACATCAGGCACTGCTCGACATCACGCGTTGAGGCGCTGCTTGACCTCGATGACGCTGGGGTTGGTGGCGGCCGACCCGTCGGGGAAGAGCACGGTCGGCACGGTCTGGTTGCCCCGGTTGACCTGCTCGACGAAGGCGGCGCTCGCCGGGTCGGCCTCGATGTCCACCTCGGTGTAGGCGATGCCCTCCCGGTCCAGCTGGCTCTTGAGCCGGCGGCAGTAGCCGCACCAGCTCGTGCTGAACATCGTGACGGTGCCGGCACCCGGCGTCTGGACGGTCATGGAACGGTCAACCACCGGCCGGGGGGAATCCTTCCCACGGCTGCCGGGTTGACGCGTCACATGACCACCGTCCCCGAGGACCTCTCGTCGTTGCTCGCCGGCCAAGGCAACGCCACCCTTGCCACCATCCGGCGCAGCGGCCTGCCGCAGCTGTCGGTCGTCACCTTCGGGTGGTATCCCGACGAGGACGGTCGCGCCCTCGTGCGGATCTCCACGACGGACGGCCGGGCCAAGGTCGCCAACCTCCGACGCGACCCGCGGGCGTCCCTGCTCGTTCAGCAGGGCTGGGCGTATGCCGCCGTCGAGGGGTCCGTCGAGCTCTCGCCGGTCAGTGCCGACGCTCACGA
>JBDSYO010000269.1:0-6844 GCA_039925625.1 Lapillicoccus sp.
CCGGCAGGCGGTCGCCCAGCTCGACGGGCGCCTCACGGCCGACGAGGCGCAGGAGGAGACCGCACGCGCGACCCGCAGGTATGCGCGGCGCCAGGAGTCGTGGTTCCGCGCCGACCCGCGCGTGGTGTGGCTGCCCGCGCAGGATGGGTCGAGCACCGACCTCGTCGAGCGCGCGCTCGCCGCGGTGCGCGGGGCTGAGAGGATGACGCCATGACCGTCGTCCCGTTCACCAAGGGCCACGGGACGGAGAACGACTTCGTCCTCGTGCCGGACCTCGACGGCACCCGCCCGCTGTCGAGGGCGGCGGTGCGGTTCCTCGCCGACCGGCACGCCGGGCTGGGCGCCGACGGGGTCATCCGGGTCGTCCCCACCGCCCACGCGGACGAGGCCTCGGTGCGTGAGCAGGCGGGCGAGGCGACCTGGTTCATGGACTACCACAACGCCGACGGCTCGCCGGCGGAGATGTGCGGCAACGGGTCTCGCGTGTTCGCCGCCTATCTGCGCCGGGAGGGGCTCGTCGACGACGACGGCTTCCGGATCGCGACGCGGGGCGGCCCCAAGGTGCTGACCGTCACGGGAGACCACTACGCCGTGGACCTGGGGCCGTGGCGGGTCGTCGACCCCGACGGCGCGCGGTCGCGCGGGTTCGACGCGACGGTCCGCACCCGCGGTGGGGTCGAGCTCCCGGCGCTGCGGCTCGACCTCGGCAACCCGCATACCGTCGTCATCCTGCCGCCGGACATCGACCTCGACGGGCTCGACCTCACCGAGCCGCCGGCCGTCTCGCCCACTCCGCCCCAGGGCACCAACGTCGAGCTCGTGCGGGCGATCGGGCCGGGCCACATCGCGATGCGGGTGCACGAGCGGGGCGTGGGGGAGACCCGCTCCTGCGGCACCGGGGCCGCGGCCGCCGCGCTCGCCACCCGGTGGTGGGAGGGCGAGAGCGACACCAACACCCAGTGGGTCGTCGACGTCCCCGGCGGCCGGGTCGAGGTCCGCGCCCTGCCGGGCGGGCACGTCGAGCTGTCGGGGCCGGCGGTCCTCGTCGCCGACGGGACGGTCAGGCTGCCGGACTGACCCGCAGCACCCGGAAGCCCTTGGCGACCGCGTGGCGGGCACACGGCATACCGAGCTCGTCGCCGATCCAGCGCTGCAGCGCGTCGGCGCCGAGGTTCTTCTGGACGACGAGGTATGCCGTCCCACCAGGTGCCAGGCGCTGCAGCCAGTGCGCGAGCAAAGCGTGCAGCTCCGCCTTGCCGACGCGGATCGGCGGGTTGGACCAGACGAGGTCGAACCGGACCTCCCCAGGCACCTCGTCGGGGCTCACGGCGGCGACGCGGTGGGTGCCGGCCGCAGCGGCGTTGGCGCGGGTGAGCTCCAGGGCCCGCTCGTTGACGTCGACCGCGTAGACGGTGGCCTCGGGCGAGACCAGGCCGAGAGTCAGGGCGACCGGCCCCCACCCGCAGCCGAGGTCGAGGAAGGTGCCGGTGGCCGGCGGGTCCGGCGCCTCACGTAGCAGCACCTGGGTGCCCGTGTCGACGCGGCCGGGCGAGAAGACCCCTCCGGCCACCTCCACCGACAGCCGCCGTCCGGCCAGCTCGACCTCGACGCGGCGCCGCACCGCGGGTCCGGTCGGCTCTGCGGTGAAGTAGTGGTCGCCGGCCATGAGGTCGACGCTATCGGGCGGTCAGCCGACCCCCGTAGGAGGCCGCGAGGGCCTCGGCGACCCGGGCGGCGTCCTGCTCGGCGACCTCGGCCGGGTAGGCCGGGAGCAGGTCGTCCCACACCACCAGCCACGACCCCAGGAGCTGTCGCTGACCGGCCGGGCGGGCGAAGAACCAGACGTGCAGGTGGGCGCCACCGTCGCCGATCCGGTAGACGTGGCACCGCGCGATGTGCGGGAGGGCTTCGACGTGCCGGGCGAGGTGGGTGCTGAGCACTCCCAGCTCGGCCGCGAGCGCATCGGGGAGGTCGGCGAGGTCGTGGTGGTCGCGCGGGTGCAGCATGAGTACGAGGGGCACACCGACCCCGCTGACGAGCGTCAACCGCCAGCGCTCGTCCACCCAGATGCCCTCGTCCCGGCGGCGGCACGACCCACAGTCGTCCGGGTCCTCGCCGTGCCGCGGGGGTTCCGGCAGCTCGGGGGGACGCAGGGGCGACACCCGGAGCCCGTCGGCCTCGAAGGGGCTGATGTCCCATCCGGTCATCCGGGAGAGCGGCAGGCGCCCCTCCTCGTCGGCGGCGGCGGCGGCGTGCGCGTAGAGCTCCTCGGGCGTCAGCGGCATGACGCGACGTTACCTACCTGTACCCACTGGTACTCATTGGTACCCAATGGCGCCGGCGCCACCCGCCGGGGTCAACGGGGCGGCGCGGGGCGGAGCACCGCGTCGACGACGACCTCGACCAGCGGGGCGATGAGCCAGCGGGGGACGCGCCGCAGCGGCGACGTCATCCGGTCGAACGTCCCGGTCGCGTGTACGGCGACGGTGCCGCCCGGCTGTGGGGTGAGGGTGGCGACGAGCGTGAGCGGGCAGTCCTCGCCGCGCACGGTGAGCAGCCCGTCCACGACGACCTCGTCACCGTCACGCCGGGTGCTGACCGAGCGGAAGTCCAGCAGCGGGAAGGTCGTCGAGTCGAAGAAGCGGGACCCGCCGAGGTCCTTGTCGCGGCGGGCGTTGCGAGTGTCGATGTGCGCCACGTCGAGGGCGGCGGTCCCGCGAGGCAGGCCGTCGGCATCGAGGGTCACCTCGGCGGCGGTCACGGGGATGGACCCGGTGGCAGTCAGCAGCCCGAACTTCTCCTTGACGGTGAACGTCGCCGATGTGACGGCGGGGTCGGCCTGGAAGCGGGTGGCCGGGCTGGTCCCGGTCATCGCGGAGGCGAGGGTGGTGGCGAGCTGGTCGTCCATGGTGGCTCCCGGTGGGTTCGTGGTCGAGATGGGGTGGAGCACCAGGTTCGGGCCGGCGCCGCCCGGGCACCTCAGTGCCGGTACTGACCCGCGGTACGGGTTCCGGCGCCGATCCCGGACCCACGCCGGTCACCGCCCCCACGGTGGAACCATGGGCGTATGCCAGTGGAGGGTTCGGGCCCCGGGCGGCCGCCGCCGTTCGTCGGGCGCGCGGTCGAGACCGCCGTGCTCGACGAGGTGCTGGCCCGCCCGGGCGCCGGACACGGCGGCCTGGCGCTGGTGACCGGGGGGGCGGGCGTCGGCAAGAGCCGGCTCGTGGCCGTCGGGCTCGAGCGTCTGGCGGGGGGCGACGCCGAGGCCCACGCCCCGTGGGTCGGCTACGGCGAGTGTCTCTCCGACCTGCTGATGCCGCCGCTGTGGCCGGTGCGCCGGGCCGTGTCGTCGGCGGCCTCCCGCGCCCGTGAGGCTCCGGGCGGGGCGGCCCTGCACCGGGTGAGCGCGTTGCTCGCTCCGCCGGATCCTGGCACCGGGTCGACCGCGTTCGGGGCTGCACCCGGCTGGGACCGGCTGGCTGTGCTCGGCGAGGTCGTCGACCGGCTGGTGACGGCGGCGCAAGAGGCGCCGCTGGTGCTCGTCGTCGAGGATGTCCACTGGGCCGACGCCGAGACCCTCTCGCTCCTGCGTCTGCTGGCCCCAGAGCTGGGCCGGACGCCCCTGGCCGTGCTGCTGACGGCCCGTCCGGCCGTGGACGACGAGCGAGCCGCGGCGCTCGCGGGGCTCCGCGGGTCGCCCTGGACGCAGGTGGTCGCGCTGGGCCCCCTCAGCGTCGCGGACGTGGAGCAGTACCTCGTGCGGGGCGCCCACTACGGCGACCCAGCGGCGGTCCACGCCCTGAGTGGTGGTCTGCCCCTGCTGCTGCCCGTCGCGGTCGGGTCACCGGGTCCGGGCCTGGAGCCGGCGGACGCCGACGTCACCGCGCTGGTGCGCCGGCTGACGGTGTCGCTTCCACAGGAGCACGTGCGCATCCTGGAGGCGGCGAGCCTCGTCACGGATCACCTCGACGCCGAGCTCGCCGCGGCGGCGGCCGGCGTCGACGTCGGGACGGCAGCCGATGCGACGGCCACGGCTCTGCGCGCCGGTCTGCTCGTCCGGGCCCCGGACGGCGCCGGCCTGACGTTCGCGCACGAGCTGGTGCGAGAGGCGTTGGCCGACCGGCTGACGAGCGACCGGGCCGCAGCGGCGCACCGTCGCATGGCGGTGCTGGGTTCGGCGCGCCCCGGGGTGCCGGCCGTACGCGTCGCCGCCCACTGGGAGGGCGCCGGGCCGGAGCAGGACGCGGCCGCCAACGCCGCCACCTGGTGGGCGCGGGCCGCCGCCGAGGCCTCGACCCTCCGGGCCTACGACGACGCGGCCGCGCACCAGTCCCGGGCGGCGGTCGCGGCAGCCGCCGCCGGGTGGGGCGACGGGGAGGTGGCCGGGCACCACCTGGCCGCCGCGCGGGCATGGCACCGTGCCGGCCGGTACGACCGGGCGGTCGCCGCCGCCGAGCACGCCGCCGCCCTCGCCGAGGCGGCGGACCGGCCCGACCTGATGGCCCAGGCCGCCCTGGCCGTCGGGTGGGTGGCCTATCCTGCGGCGCAGGTCGCGATCGGCCGGCTCACCCGGACCGCCCTGGCCCGGCATACCGACCTCGACGAGGCGACGCGGGCCCGCCTGGTCGCTCAGCAGGTCGCGGCCCTGGGCAACTACGCGTCGGCGCGGGGCGGTGACCTGGCGGCGGAGGCCATGCGGCTCGCGCGGCGCAGCGGTGACCCCACCGCGCTGCTGGAGGCCATCGGCGCCTGGATGGCCGCGAAGCCGGAGATCGGCGGTGCCGACGAGCAGCGGCTGCTCGCCGAGGAGGCCCTGGGGGCGGCGACGCAGACCGACCAGACCGTGCCGACGTTGATGGCGCACACCTGGCGGCTCAACGCCGTCGTGCAGCTCGGTCGGATGGAGGCGGCGCGCGAGGAGCTGGAGGCCCTGCGGCTCATCGCCGAGAGGAGCCGACTGCCGCTGGCCACCTGGCACTGGCTGCGTGCCTCGGTGGCGCTGGCCGTCTTCCGGGGTGACTTCGCGGTCGTCGCGGACCAGCACGCGCGGGCGGCGGCGGTGGCCGGTGACTCCGGTGACGTGGTGGCCGCCAACGTGGGCCACGCCGCGGTGTTCGAGACGGCGGGCCGGCGCGGGGTGCCGCTGGCCGACCCCGAGCGTGCCCTCCAGATCTTCGCCCAGGCTCCCTCGGCGACCCTCATCGACGCGCCGCGGGCGTTGGTGCTGGACCAGATGGGCCGCCGCGACGAGGCCCACGCCATCTACCAACGTCTCACCCCACTGGTGGGCGCCGCTCCGGAGTACCGCCCGTGGTACCCGCTGCTCTACCTCCTGCTCCAGCTGGCCGAGCGGTTCGGCGACACCGCCGCCGGGCCCGGTCTCGTGGCCGCGCTGGAGCCGTACGCCCGTGATGCGGTCGGCGGGCTGGGGACGAGCACCGTGTGGTTCATCGGACACCCCGGGCGCCAGGTCGGGCGTGCCCTGGTCCTGGCCGGCCGGCCCGACGAGGCCGTGGCCGCCTTCCGCGGCGCCATGGCGGTCGACGAGCCGCTCGGGGCCCTCCCGGATGTCGCGCTCGGCCGCCTCGCCCTCGCGCAGACGCTCGCGCGCGAGCGCCGTGCGGGCGTGGCGGGCCAGGCCGCACGACGGACGGCGCTCGGCGAGGCTCGGATGGCCGCGCGCGAGTGCCGAGGCCTCGACATGCCGGGTCACGCGGAGCGGGCCGACGCTCTGGTCGCCGAGCTGAGCGCGGCGCTCGCCGCCGACGACCCGCTCAGCCCGCGGGAGCGCGAGGTCACCGCACTGGTGGAGGACGGGCTCACGAACCACGAGATCGCCCAGCGGCTCTACCTCAGCGAGCGCACGGTGGAGAGCCACGTGCGGGCGGCCCTGATGAAGCTCGGTTGCCGCAACCGGGCCGAGCTGATCCGGCTCGGCCGAGGCGGTGGGGTACGCCCGGAGGCATAAAGGTTTCGCCGGGCGCGTTCCCTCCGTGTCACTCTTAAGGGACATCCAGCGACCTCAAGGACACCATGTCACGACGTTCAGAACTGCTCGCCGAGCGGGCCGAAGCCATCAGTGCCGAGGCCGACGCGTTCGAGGACGGCTACCTGGCCGACGACCGGGACCGGCCCGACGGGGAACAGCTCGACCGGGAGGAGCGCGCGGCGCTACGCCGCGTCTCCGGCCTCTCCACCGAGCTGGAGGACGTCACCGAGGTCGAGTACCGCCAGCTGCGCCTCGAGCGGGTGGTCCTCGCCTCGGTCTGGACCGAGGGCACCCTCCAGGACGCCGAGAACTCCCTCCGCGAGCTCGCCGCCCTGGCCGAGACGGCCGGCTCCGAGGTGCTCGACGGCGTCATCCAGCGCCGGCAGCGCCCCGACGCCGCCACCTTCCTCGGCAAGGGGAAGGCACTGGAGCTGCGCGACATCGTCATCGCCGAAGGCGCCGACACGGTGGTCTGCGACGGAGAGCTGACGCCCGGCCAGCGCCGGGCCCTGGAGGACGTCGTCAAGGTCAAGGTCATCGACCGCACCGCCCTGATCCTCGACATCTTCGCCCAGCACGCCAAGAGCCGCGAGGGCAAGGCGCAGGTCGAGCTGGCCCAGCTGCAGTACCTCCTCCCCCGCCTGCGCGGCTGGGGCGAGTCGATGTCGCGCCAGGCCGGTGGCCAGGCCGCCGGCGGCCAGGGCATGGGCTCGCGCGGCCCCGGTGAGACCAAGATCGAGCTCGACCGGCGCCGGATCAACACCCGCATCGCCAAGCTCAAGCGCGAGATCGCCCACATGAAGACCACGCGCGACACCAAGCGGCACAGCCGCAAGGCGGGCCACGTTCCGAGCG
>JBDSYO010000270.1:0-4827 GCA_039925625.1 Lapillicoccus sp.
GCCTTCCGAGGGCGGCGGCGGTTCCTGCGCTCACTGTATCGGCAGTCACGCGCGGAGAGTCCGGCGGCTCGGCACCAGTTGGGCGGCTCAGCTGTGCAGGTGGGCGCGGAGCTCCGTGGCCAGCTCGAAGCGGGCCTGGGCGGCCGCCGGGACGACCCCGGGGATGCTCATGAAGCCGTGGGGAGCGCCCGCGTAGTTCGTCGCGCGCACCGGCACCCCCGCGGTGGCGAGGCGCGCGGCATACCCCTGACCCTCGTCGCGTAGCGGGTCGAGGTCGGCGGTCTGCACGAGGGCGGGCGGCAGCCCGGACAGGTCGTCGGCCCAGAACGGCGAGACCACCGGGTCCTTGACGTCCAGGCCGGTCCCTGCGAGGTAGTGCCCGAGGTAACCGACGATGTCGGACCGGGTGAGCATCGGCGCGTCGGCGTGCTCGTCGACCGACGGGTGCCCCAGCGTCGCGTCGGTGCCGGGGTAGAGAAGGGCCTGATGGGAGATCCGGGGGCCCCCTTCGTCGCGCATGACGAGGGCCGAGACCGCCGCGAGGTTGCCCCCCGCGCTGTCGCCGCAGACCGCGAGCCGGCTTCCGTCCGCGCCCAGCCCGGCCGCGTTGTCGGCGAGCCACCGCACCGCGTCGACGGTGTCGTGCACCCCTTGCGGGGCCGGGTGCTCCGGCGCCAGACGGTAGTCCACGCTGACGACCAGGGCGTCGACGGCGTCGGCGAGGTAGCCGCACAGGGCGTCGTAGCCCCGCGTGCTGCCGAGGACCCAGCCCCCACCGTGGAGGTAGACGACGACCGGGAGCGGGGCGGTCGACGCGCCGGGGGCGGGCCGATAGAGGCGCAGCGGCACCGACACCCCGTCCCGCGCCGCGAACCGGGAGTCCCACATCGTCACCCCACGCGGCACGGCGCCCGTCACCCACGAGACCGGCGCCCGGGCCGGCCACGAGAAGCCCCGGGCCCGGTCACGCTGCTCCGCGGTGAGGTCGGCGACGGGGGTGCGGCCGGTGACGCGGTCGTAGGCGGCGGTGAAGGCACGGGTGCGCAGGGACATCCGGGGGGAGCGAGGCATACGGGCCAGTCTGCGCGACCGCGGCCGACGCGGCCTTCCCGGCCGCACATAGGCTGCCGGGATGAGCGTGCGGCGGGTCATGGGCATCGAGACGGAGTACGGCATCTCCGTGCCCGGAGACCCCACCGCGAACCCCATGGTCCTGTCGGGTCACGTCGTCAACGCGTACGCCAGTGGTCACGGTGTGCGGTCGGGGCGGGCGTCGTGGGACTACGCCGACGAGGCGCCGCTGCGCGACGCCCGGGGCTTCGAGATCAGCCGGGCGCTCGCCGACCCCGCCCAGCTGACCGACGTTGAGGACCCAACCCTCGCCAACGTCGTCCTCACCAACGGCGCCCGGCTCTACGTCGACCACGCCCACCCGGAGTACAGCTCGCCGGAGGTCACCAACCCGCGCGCCGCCGTGACGTGGGACCGGGCCGGTGAGCTGGTCATGCTCGAGGCGGTGCGGCGGCTGAGTGGCCGCCCGGGGTTGCCGGAGGTCAACCTCTACAAGAACAACACCGACGGCAAGGGCGCCTCCTACGGCACCCACGAGAACTACCTCATGCGGCGCGAGACCCCGTTCTCCGACATCGTGCGCCACCTTGTCCCCTTCTTCGTCGTCCGACAGGTGATCGTCGGGTCGGGGCGGGTCGGCATCGGCCAGGACTCACGCACGCCCGGGTTCCAGCTCAGCCAGCGGTCCGACTTCTTCGAGGTGGAGGTCGGGCTCGAGACGACGCTGAAACGCCCCATCATCAACACCCGCGACGAGCCCCACGCGGTCGCCGACCTCTACCGGCGCCTGCACGTCATCATCGGCGACGCCAACCACGCCGACGTGGCCAACCTGCTCAAGCTGGGGATGACGTCGCTCGTCCTGGCGGTGATCGAGGACCGGGCCATGACGCGCGACCTCACCCTGGCCAAGCCGGTAGCCACTCTCCACGCCGTCTCCCACGACCCCACGCTCGCTGCGCGCGTCACGCTGCGGGACGGCACGACCATGACCGCGCTGGAGCTGATGTGGGAGTACCACGACCAGGTGGCGGCCTACCTCGACGTCCGCGGCACGGCCGGTGACCCCGACACGGCTGAGGTGATGCACCTCTGGGACGACGTGCTCACGCGGCTGGGCACCGACCCGTCGTCGTGTGCCGCCGACCTCGACTGGGTGGCCAAGCAGCAGGTGCTCGAGGGCTACCGCGACCGGGACGGGCTCGAGTGGGACGACCCGCGGCTTCGCGCGGTGGACATCCAATGGAGCGACGTGCGGCCCGAGAAGGGCCTCTTCCACCGGCTTGCCGACCGCGGTCGGGTCACCCGGCTCGTCGACGCTGAGGCGGTGCGACAGGCCGTCACCCTGCCGCCGGAGGACACCCGGGCGTGGTTCCGGGGTACCTGCCTCGACCGGTTCCCGGCGCAGATCGCGGCCGCCTCCTGGGACTCCGTGATCTTCGACGTGCCCGGACGCCAGGCGCTCCAACGGGTGCCCATGCTCGAGCCGGAGCGGGGCACCAAGGCCCAGGTCGGGGCGCTCCTCGACCGCAGCCCCGACGTGGCCACCCTGCTGCGCGAGCTGGACGCCGCGTCGGGACCGGCGTCGGGTTAGGTTTGGACGGCCGCCCCGCACGGGCGGCGCGGTCGCGGCACACAGGTGGAGGCACAGGTCATGGCACGTCAGGAGCAGAGCAGCCCGCAGCGCCGCGAGGGTGAGCCCGACCCGGCGCCCGACGACACCCCCGTCGCGCCCGAAGCGGTCGCCCGCAAGGAGGCCCTGGACGACGACATCGACTCGGTGCTCGACGAGATCGACGGGGTCCTCGAGGCCAACGCCGAGGAGTTCGTGCGCGGGTTCGTGCAGAAGGGTGGCCAGTGAGCGCAGAGCGCCAGCGGCTAGGCGGGTCGGGACGGCTGCCCGACGCGTTCCGCGTGCCCGGGTCGTCCTCGTTCAGCGACTTCGTGGGCCAGGTCGCTCCTGAGATGCTGCCGGGCCGCCGCACCCTGCCTGCGGGCGCCAGCCTCGAGGCGCCGCACGGCACGACCATCGTGGCGCTGGAGTTCGCCGGGGGTGTGGTCATGGCCGGCGACCGGCGCGCGACGATGGGCAACCTCATCGCGAACCGCGACATGGAGAAGGTCTTCGCGGCGGACGAGTATGCCGTCGTCGGCATCGCGGGCACCGCGGGCCTGGCCATCGAGCTGGTGCGGCTCTACCAGGTGGAGCTGGAGCACTACGAGAAGATCGAGGGCACGCTGATGTCCGTCGAGGGCAAGGCGAACCGGCTGGCCAGCATGATCCGGGCCAACCTCGGCCACGCCATGCAGGGCCTGGCGGTGGTGCCGCTCTTCGCCGGCTACGACCTCCACTCGGCCCGGTCCGAGGGCGGCCGGATCTACAGCTACGACGTCACCGGAGGCTGCTACCGCGAGCACGACCACCACAGCATCGGGTCGGGCTCGCTCTTCGCGCGGGGCTCGATGAAGAAGCTGTGGCGGCCCGGTCTCGACGCGGAGGCCGCCGTCCGGGTGGCCGTCGAGGCCCTCTACGACGCGGCCGACGACGACTCGGCCACCGGTGGCCCCGACCTGGGCCGGCGCATCTGGCCCACCCTGGCTGTGGTCGACGTCGAGGGCGTGCGGTTCGTGCCCGACCCCGTCCTGGCTGAGATCGTCGAGGCCGTCGTCGCCGCCCGTCAGGGCAACCCGGGAGGTGCGCGATGAGCATGCCGTTCTACGTCTCGCCCGAGCAGCTGATGAAGGACAAGGCCGACTATGCGCGCAAGGGCATCGCCCGCGGTCGGTCGGTCGTCGTCCTCGCCTACGACAAGGGCATCGCCTTCGTCGCGGAGAACCCCCAGAGCCTGCGCAAGATCTCGGAGATCTACGACCGCATCGCCTTCGCGGCGGTGGGCATGTACTACGAGTTCGAGAACCTGCGCGTCGCCGGCATCCGGTACGCCGACCTGCGCGGCTACTCCTACGACCGCAGCGACGTCAGCGCGCGGGGGCTCGCCAACGCGTACGCCCAGACGCTCGGCACGGTGTTCACCCAGGAGCCGAAGCCCTACGAGATCGAGCTGGTCGTGGCCGAGGTCGGGCAGGACCCCGAGCACGACCAGATCTACCGGCTCACCTACGACGGCTCGGTCGCCGACCAGCACGGGTTCGTCGTCATGGGCGGCGCGAGCGTGCAGGCCGAGGCCGCCCTGCGCGAGCGCTGGCGTGAGGGGCTCGACCTCTCCCAGGCGCTGCGGCTCGCCGTCGACACGCTGGCCGCCGACCCCAACGGCGGCGAGACCCGCATCCTCACCGGCGCGCAGCTGGAGGTCGCGGTGCTCGACCGGCAGCGCCCGCGCCGGACGTTCCGGCGGATCGCCGGGCTGTTGCTCGACGACCTGCTGAACGCCGACAGCGCCGTCTCCGACGCCCCGCTCACCGACGACGGCCGCCCGGGGCACCACGACGTCCTCAGCGGCCAGTCGGGCCGGTCGGCGCAGTCGGACGACGCTATGACCGTGCACGAGACCCCCGGCACCGACCAGCCCCCGCGCGCCGACGCGGACCCCCTGCCGTCCATCGACGAGGAGCCTGACCGATGACCCTGTACGACGCGCCCGTGACCCGTCTCGGTGGCGACCCCGCCGACCTGCACGACTATTCCGGGCTGGCGGTGCTCGTCGTCAACACCGCGTCCAAGTGCGGGCTGACCCCGCAGTACGCCGGCCTGCAGCGCCTTCAGGAGCGGTTCGGCGACCAAGGGTTCACGGTGCT
>JBDSYO010000271.1:0-2943 GCA_039925625.1 Lapillicoccus sp.
CGCACGCCGTCGCCGACACGCTGCTCGGGCGCACCGACGAGTCCGGCCGGCTCGTGCTCGACGAGGTGCGCATCTCCGAGCGCGCCCTGCAGGGCGTCGACAAGATCGTCGTCGTCGCGTGCGGCACGGCGGCGTACGCGGGGATGGTGGCCCAGTACGCCATCGAGCACTGGACGCGGATCCCCGTGGAGGTCGAGCTGGCCCACGAGTTCCGCTACCGCGACCCGGTCGTCGACCAGCACACCCTCGTCGTCTCGATCAGCCAGTCCGGCGAGACCATGGACACCCTCATGGCGGTCAAGCACGCCCGCGAGCTCGGGGCGCTGACCATCTCGATCTGCAACACCCACGGCTCGACCATCCCGCGCGAGTCCGACGCCGTGCTCTACACCCATGCAGGCCCCGAGATCGCCGTCGCCTCCACCAAGGCGTTCCTCGCCCAGATCACGGCGACCTACATCCTCGGCCTCTACCTCGCTCAGCTGCACGGCGGCGACCACGCCGACCGGGCTCGCGAGGTCATGGCCGAGCTGCACGGCATCCCCGACAAGATCCAGACCGTGCTCGACTCGATGGACCGGGTGCGCGAGATCGCCCGGTTCATGGCCGACACGCGCGCCGTGCTCTTCCTCGGCCGCCACGTCGGCTACCCCGTGGCCCTCGAGGGCGCGCTGAAGCTCAAGGAGCTCGCCTACATCCACGCCGAGGGGTTCGCCGCGGGGGAGCTGAAGCACGGCCCGATCGCCCTCATCGAGCCCGGTCAGCCGGTCTTCGTCATCGTGCCGTCCCCCTCCTCGGCCCACGGGCTGCACGGCAAGGTCGTCTCCAACATCCAGGAGATCCGGGCGCGTGGCGCGCGCACCATCGTCGTCGCCGAGGAGGGCGACGAGGACGTCGTCCCGTTCGCCGACGAGGTCATCCGGGTGCCGGCGTGCTCGCCCCTGCTCGCGCCGCTGCTCACCGTCGTGCCCCTCCAGGTGTTCGCGTGCGAGCTGGCGTCCGCCAAGGGCCTCGACGTCGACCAGCCGCGCAACCTCGCCAAGTCGGTCACGGTCGAATGAGGGGCGTTCGGCCGCGGCTGGGCCGCCCATGATCGTCGGCGTGGGCATCGACGTCGTCGACATCGAGCGCTTCGCGGCCACGCTGGAGCGCACGCCGGCGCTGCGCGAGCGGCTGTTCACCGCCACCGAGCGCGGGCTGGGGATCGCCTCGCTCGCCGCCCGGTTCGCCGCCAAGGAGGCGACGGCCAAGTCGCTGGGCGCGCCGGCCGGTCTGCACTGGACCGACGCCTGGGTCGTCAGTGACGGCGATGGCCGCCCGTTCCTGCACGTGGCCGGGTCCGTGGCCGAGCGGGCCGCAGCCCTCGGGGTGGGCTCCTTCCACGTGTCCCTGTCCCACGACGCCGGCATCGCGTCGGCCGTCGTCGTCGCGGAACGGTGAGGTGACCGGGTGATCGAGGCGTATGCCGTCGCGGACGTCCGTGACGCCGAGGCGGCCGCCATGGCCGGGCTGCCGGACGGCGAGCTCATGGCCCGCGCCGCCGCGGGGCTGGCAGCCGTCGTCGCCGCCCGGCTCCAGGAGCGCGGCGGCACCCGGGTCGTCGCTCTGGTCGGCGCCGGCAACAACGGCGGCGACGCCCTGTATGCCGTCGCCGACCTCGCCGCCCGGGGCGTCACGACCGCGGCGGTGCACCTGCCCACGGCCCACGCCGGTGGCCTCGACGCGGCCCGAGCCGCGGGCGTCGCCCTCGTCGACGGCACGGCGCCTGGCTGGGCCGACCTCGTGCGCGAGGCCGACGTCGTCGTCGACGGCATCCTCGGGATCGGCGGCCGCCCGGGGCTCTCGGGCGACCCCCTCGCCTGGACCGACGCCGTGCCCGAGGACGCGTGGGTCGTCGCCGTCGACCTCCCCAGCGGGGCCGACCCGGCGGGCGAGACGGCGGTGGCCGACGCCGTGTTCGCCGACGAGACCGTCACGTTCGGGGTCGCCAAGCCGGTGCACCTCATGCCCGGCACCGAGGCGGCTGTCGGACGGCTCACGGTGATCGACATCGGGCTCGAGGCGGTGGTGCGCGAGGGGGCGTACCGGCCGGTCGTCGAGCGGCTGACCTTCGACGACGTGCGGCGCCTGTGGCCGGTGCCGGACGCGACGTCCGACAAGTACTCCCGGGGCGTGGTCGGGATCGTGGCGGGGACGCCCACCTACCCCGGCGCCGCCGTGCTCAGCGTGCTCGGGTGCCTGGGGGCCGGACCGGGGATGGTGCGCTACCTCGGCCACCCCGACGTGCAGTGGCTGGTGCACCAAGCGGCCCCCGAGGTCGTCACCGCGCCGGGGCGGGTGCAGGCCTGGGTGCTGGGCTCCGGCTTCGACCCCACCAGCCGGGCCAAGGGGGTCGCCGAGCAGCGCCGGCACGTGCTCGACGCCCTCGCGAGCGACGAGCCCGCGGTCGTCGACGCCGGCGCCCTCGAGCTGGTCGAGCACCGCGACGCCCCCACCCTGCTGACGCCCCACGCCGGCGAGCTGGCCCGGCTGCTCACGCGGCTGCGAGGCGTGGAGGTCACCCGCGCCGAGGTGTCGGCGGCGCCTCTGGCCCACGCCCGCGACGCCGCTGAGCGCACCGGCTGCACCGTGCTGCTCAAGGGGGCCCATACCCTCGTCGTCGCACCCGACCGCTCGCGGCCGGTGCGCAGCCAGGCCGACGCGCCCGCCTGGGTCGGTACCGCCGGCGCCGGCGACGTGCTCGGCGGCCTGCTCGGCACGCTGCTCGCGGCCGGGCTCGA
Organism: Lapillicoccus sp.; assembly: GCA_039925625.1. Classification (GTDB taxonomy): domain Bacteria; phylum Actinomycetota; class Actinomycetes; order Actinomycetales; family Dermatophilaceae; genus Lapillicoccus. Next base: position 2,781 of record JBDSYO010000271.1, read on the forward strand.
CCCCCTCGACGCCGGCGCCCTGGGCGCCCTGGTCCACGGCGTCGCCGCCGACGAGGCCAACCCCGGCGGCCCGGTGCGGATCTCCGACGTCGCCCGACGCCTACCGGCCACCGTCGCCGCGCTGCTGCGGTATGCCTGAGCGCGGTACGCCTGAGCGCGGTGT
>JBDSYO010000272.1:0-2960 GCA_039925625.1 Lapillicoccus sp.
GTCGCCGTGGTGGCCATCGTCATCGTCGCCGTCATCGTGTGGCGGGTCTACGAGAGCCGCAAGGACAAGCGTGAGGAGCGCGCATACGCGACGGAGCACCAGACCCCGGACGTCTGACCCGCGCAGAACCCGCGACCGAGCTCAGATGGTGCCGGGTCCGGGAGCCTGAGGACCGGCATACCGGCCAACATCTGAGTCCGGTCGGGGTATGCGGGGGTGAACCTCAGCCGCGGCGCTTACGGGCCTGCTCGGCCTTGCGACGTAGCTGGTTGTAGGTGCCGGTGATGCCCATGGCCTTCTTGACCTCGGCGGTCACCGCCTGCACCTCGAGGCGGGTGCGCTCGGTGCCGTCGACGATGATCTCGTCGACGAGCCCGGACTGCCGCTCGTACGCCGCTCGCCGATCGCGCATCGGCTCGAGGAACGCGTTGATGGCCACCACGAGCCGTTCCTTGACCTCGACGTCGCCGACCTTCCCCGCGCGGTAGCGCTCCTTGAGGTCGTCGACCTCCGCGAGGTCGGGGTTGAAGGCGTCGTGGTACTGGAAGACCGGGTTGCCCTCGACCGTGCCGGGGATGTCGGCGCGCACCCGGTTGGGGTCGGTGTACATGCCCATGACGCGGCGGCGCACCGTGGCGTCGTCGTCGGAGAGCAGGATGGCGTTGCCGAGCGACTTGCTCATCTTGGCCTGGCCGTCGGTGCCGATGAGGGTGCTGATCTCGCTCTCGACGAGCGTCGGCACCGGGAACACGTCGCCGTAGAGGTGGTTGAACCGGCGGGCGATCTCGCGGGTCACCTCGACGTGGGCGTGGTTGTCCTTGCCCACGGGCACGACGTCGCCCTTGACGCAGAGGATGTCGGCCGCCTGGAGCACGGGGTAGCCGAGCAGTCCGTAGGGCATCTCCTCCTTGCCGGCCGCGCGCGCCATGTCCTTCAGGCTGGGCACTCGCTCGAGCCGGGGCACCGAGACGAGGTTCTGGAAGAGGGTGTTGAGCTCGCTCACCTCGGGGATGGCCGACTGCAGGTAGAACGTGGCCTGCTCGGGGTCGATCCCGGCCGACAGCTGGTCGAGCACCATGTCGCGGGCGTTGGCGCTGACCTGGTCGATGGCGGCGCGGGTGTTGCTCGTCGTCAGCATGTGCAGGTCAGCGATGATGAAGAACGCCTCGTACTCGGTCTGCAGCCGGATCCGGTTCTCGATGCTGCCGACGAAGTGGCCGAGGTGCAGCTTGCCGGTGGGCCGGTCGCCGGTGAGCATCCGCTTGCGGCGCGCCGGCTGCGGGCCGGGGGTCGTGGTCATGTCGTGGACTCCTGTGGTGTCGTGCCCCGTCCGTGGCGACGTCGGGCCGCGTGTGGCGGGACACACGGAAGCCGCCCTGGTGGGGGCGGCTTCTGGGGTATGCGTGAGAAGGGTCCGCCCGGTCAGGGCAGCCACCAGCTCCCTCGGGATGCCGGGCGGAGAGGGTGCTGGTCGCTCACCCTCGAATGTTAGCGCCCACCCCGCGGCTACTCGCTCTCGTGACGTCATCGCCTCGCCCCGTCCCGACTCGGAGCATGCGGGCGGCGCCGGCGCGTTCTCGTTCGACCTGCCCGAGGGATGGGCCCCATCTGCGAGGGCACCGGGCGGGAGTCGGCCATCGCCGTCGACTGGTGTCCGAGGGCCCGCCCACCGAGCTGGTGGACAGCGGCACCCTGACCGGCGACCACCTGGCCGGGTACCTGGCCTGAGCGCGACGTCGCCCCGCCCCGGGCGAACCGGGGCGGGGCAACGGGGGAACGCTAGGTGAGCGTCAGCCGGCGACGACCTCGAAGGGGACGGTCGCCTGCACCTCGGGGTGGAGCCGGACGAGCGCCTCGTAGGCGCCGGTCGTCTTGATGTGGCCCTTGACCTCGATCTTGCGTCGGTCGAGGTCCGGACCACCGGACGCCTTGACCGCCGAGGCGATGTCGGCGGTGCTGACCGCGCCGAAGAGCCGGCCACCGTTGCCGGCCTTGGCCGGGACGCTGACGTGCGACGCCTCGAGGCGGCCCTTGAGCTGCTTGGCCTCCTCGAGCGACTTGACGGCCCGGTTGGCGCGGCCGGTGATGATCGCGTCGACCTGCTTCTGCCCGCCCTTGGTCCACGGGGTCGCGAGACCGCGCGGGAGCAGGAAGTTGCGGGCATACCCGTCCTTGACGTCGATGACGTCGCCGGCGGTGCCGAGGCCGCTGACCTCGTTGGTCAAGATGAGTTTCACAGTTGAGCTTCTCCTTCCGGTGCGGAGCACCGCATCAGCGGGCGGAGCTGGAGTAGGGCAGTAGCGCCATCTCGCGGGCGTTCTTCACGGCCGTGGCGATGAGTCGCTGCTCCTGGACGGAGACGCCGGTGACCCGGCGCGCGCGGATCTTGCCGCGGTCGGAGATGAACTTGCGCAGCAACGGCGCGTCCTTGTAGTCGATGTTCTCGACCTTGGCGATCTTGAGGGGATTCGCCTTCTTCTTGGGCTTACGCACAACGGGCTTGGCCATCGTGGTGCTCTCCTTCTTCTGGTGAGAGCCCGGGGTTGTTCCCCGGGATGGGGTCTATCGGGACGATCTGTACGGGTGAAACGAGGGACGGGTCAGAACGGGGGCTCGTCGTAGCCGGGAGCGTTGTTGCCCCAGCCACCCTGGTTGCCGCCGCCCTGGTTGCCGCCCTGAGTCGAGCCGCCACCCTGGTTGCCGGACCAGCTACCTTGGCCGCCACCCGACGACCCCGACGACCCCGACGACCCCGACGACCCCGACGACCCCGACGACCCGGAACCGGCGCCCTGTGGCGTGGCCCAGGGGTCCTCGGCCTGGCCGCCACCCTGGTTGCCGCCACCGCCACCGCCGAACCCGCCGCCGCCGGAGCCGCGCTGGGTCTTGGTGACCTTGGCCGAGGCGTACCGCAGTGAGGGGCCGACCTCGTCGACCTCCATCTCGATGACGGTGCGCTT
>JBDSYO010000273.1:0-3528 GCA_039925625.1 Lapillicoccus sp.
CGTGCCCGCCTGCTGAGCTCCCCTCTGGCATACCGGTCCTCAGCTCCCGTAGATCGTCTGGCCGTCGGCCTCGACCTTCGAGAGCCGGCGGGTGAGGTGCAGCCCCTCGAGGACGAACTCGACCGCCGCCGCGACCTGGCCGCGCGACACGGAGTCCTCGCCGACGCCGAGCCGGTCGAGGATGCCGGCGAGCCCAGGGGTGGTGCCGAGCTGGGAGAGCAGGGTCGTGGCGGGCACGAGGTCGCCGGTCTCGACGACCGAGCCGTCCTCGAAGTGGGCGGTGATGCCGCTGAGGTCGGCCCCGGCCACCCGCTCGCGGAAGGTCGCCGCCGTGGCCAGACGCAGCAGGTGGCCGACGACCTCGAGCTCCCGGCCCTCCTCACCCATCTCGAACTCGACCTTGCCCCGCAGGGACGGCAGCACGTCGGCGAGGTCGCCGATCCGGGCGACCGCGTCGTCCTCACCGGTGAGCGCCGCCCGCCTCAGGGCCGACGCCCCCGCGGCCTCGGCCGCCGCGATGGCGAACCGGGCCGAGACGCCGGAGCGCTGGTCGACCGCCGACGAGGTGCGCAGCTCCATGACGAGCCGGGCGATGACCTCCAGCAGGTGGGTCGGCACCGCGGCGACGAGCTCGGCCTCCTGGGTGATGAGCGCGACCTCCTGGTCGACGTCGTCGAGGTAGTGCGTGCGCACCTCCGCCCCGAACCGGTCCTTCAGCGGCGTGATGATCCGACCGCGGTTCGTATAGTCCTCGGGGTTCGCGGACGCGACGACGAGCACGTCGAGGGGCAGCCGCACGGCATACCCCCGCACCTGGATGTCGCGCTCCTCCAGCACGTTGAAGAGGGCGACCTGGATGCGCTCGGCGAGGTCGGGCAGCTCGTTGAGGGCGAAGATCCCGCGGTGCGCGCGCGGCAGCAGCCCGTAGTGGATCGTCTCCGGGTCGCCGAGGGTGCGCCCCTCCGCGACCTTGGTGGGGTCGACGTCGCCGACCAGGTCACCCACGCTGGTGTCGGGAGTCGCCAGCTTCTCGGTGTACCGGTCGTCGCGGTGCCGCCACTCGATCGGTACGTCGTCGCCGTCGGTGGCGACGAGGGTCCGGCACCGCTGGCAGATCGGCGCCAACGGCTCGTCATGGATCTCGCAGCCGCTGACGAACGGCGACCACTCGTCGAGCAGACCGGCGATCGTGCGCATCAGGCGGGTCTTGCCCTGGCCGCGCTCACCGAGCAGGACGAGGTCGTGGCCGGCGAGGAGGGCGCGTTGCACGTCGGGCAGCACGGTGTCCTCGAAGCCGACCATGCCGGGGAACGGGTTGGTGCCGCTGCGCAGGGCCGCGACGAGGTTGGTGCGGATCTCGGCCTTGACCGTGCGGGGCTCGTGGCCGGAGGCGCGCAGCTGCCCGATGGTCGCGGGCTCAGGGTGCCGGTGGGTACTGGTGGTGTCGCTCACCCACTCACGCTACGTCCGGCTTACCGAGCGCGATACCCCAGGTAGTCCAGCTGCGCTCGGACGCTCAGCTCGGCATACGACCAGACCGCCTTGGGCACGTCGGCGTAGACCCGTTCGACGACCTGCCGCGGCTCGGTGTCGCCGGCGGCGAGCGCGGCGCGCACCTCCTCGAGGCGCTCGGCCCGGTGCTGTCGGTAGAACGCCACGGTGGCCGCGGCGTCGGGGACCAGAGGGCCGTGGCCAGGCAGGATCCGCGCCGCCTCACCGGACCCCGCCAGCCGCTCGATCCGCTCCAGCGAGTCGAGGTATGCGCGGAGCTCGCCGTCCGGCCAGGCCACCACCGTCGTCCCCCGGCCGAGCACCGTGTCGCCGGTGAGCAGCGCGGACTCGACCGGCAGGAGGAAGGAGAGGGAGTCGGCGGTATGCCCGGGGGTGGCGACCACGGTGACATCGAGCCCACCGACGCATACCGTCTCGCCGTCGGCGAGGTCGTCGTGACCGCGCCCGAGGGCCCGCACCGGCGCGGCGGTCTGCGCGGCGAAGTGCTCCGCCGCCTCGGCGTGGTCGGCGTGGTGGTGGGTGAGCAGGGTCATGGCGACCCGGGCCCCTCGGGCCTCCACGAACCGGAGAACGGTCTCGAGGTGCCCGAGGTCGAGCGGCCCGGGGTCGACGACGACCGCCTCGGTGGACCCGGGTTCGAGGAGCACCCAGGTGTTGGTGCCGTCGAGGGTCATCGGCCCGGCGTTGGGGGCCAGTACGCAGTGCGCCCGCTCCGAGACCGACCCGCTCGTCCACCCCTCGCTCACGCGCTCACCGTAGCCAGTCCGAGGCCGCCCTCCGTCGGTTGACCTGCGGCGTGGGTCAAGCGGGCAGGTCGACCCGGACGACGACCGTGCCGTCGACCTCGGCCAGCCACGGCTCCACCGGGTGGGTGGAGCCGGGGGTCGCCACGAGGGCCGCAGCCGACTCCGCCGCGGCCACGGTCTCCACCGAGACGATGGTCGGCGGCAGCAGGAGCGCCTCGCCGGTGAGGTACGCGTCGAGCAGCGCGAGCGGGTCGGTCCAGTCGGCGACGTCGGCCTCGCTCGTGTCGTCGTCGGGGATCTGGCCCTCCGGCAGCAGGGCCGCGAAGAACCACGTGTCGTAGCGTCGGTGCTCGAACGCCGGCGTCAACCAGTGGGCCTGGGCCGAGAGCAGGTCGGAGCGGAGCACGAGCCGGCGGCGCAGCAGCAGCTCGCTCAGCGACTGCTCCCGGGCGAGGAGGGCGGCGCGCTCGCGGTCCCACTCGGGGTCGCGCAGGTCGGCGACCACGGTGTCCGCCGAGGGGCCGGCCAGCAGCACCCCGCACTCCTCGAACACCTCCCGCACTGCGGCGCAGACCAGGGCGCGCGCCAGACCGTCGTCGCAGCCGAGCCGCTGCGCCCACTCCGCGGCGTCCGGGCCGGCCCACGGGAGGTCGGGCTCGTCGTCGCGCGGGTCGACCCCGCCGCCGGGGAAGACCCACATCCGCGGCGCGAAGTCCATCGTGGCGACGCGGCGCAGCATGAACACCTCGACCCCGGCCCGGCTGCTGGGGGTGTGGGCGTCGCGCACGAGCATCACGGTGGCCGCGTGCCTCGGCGTCACCGGCTCCGCGCGCTCGCCGGCCAGCCAGGCGGCGGCCCGCTGTCCGAGCTCGCCGATCGGGAAGTCGCGGTGCGGCATCAGGTCTGTAGGACGGGCGTCAGCCCGCGACGGCGACGACGATCTCGACCTCGACCGGGGCGTCGAGCGGCAGGGCGACGACGCCGACGGCCGACCGGGCGTGGATCCCCTTGTCGCCGAACGCCTCTCCCAGCAGCTCGCTCGCGCCGTTGACGACACCCGGCTGCCCGGTGAACGACGGGTCGGAGGCCACGAAGCCGACGACCTTCACGACGCGGGTGACCTGGTCGAGGTCGCCGATGACGCCCTTGACGGCCGCGATCGCGTTGAGCGCGCAGGCCTGCGCGAGCGCCTTGGCGTCGTCGGGCGACACGAGACCGGGGCCGTCGCCGACCTTGCCGGTGTGCGCCATCTGCCCGGCGACCATGGGCA
>JBDSYO010000274.1:0-3510 GCA_039925625.1 Lapillicoccus sp.
ACGTGGACGGGACGGCGGTTGTCCGGGTCGACGAGCGTGAGGTCGACGACCTCGGTGCCCTGGTAGACGTCGGGGACGCCCGGCAGCACCAGCTGCAGGAGCTTCTGACCGAGGACGACGGCCCGCGTCGCCAGCGCAGTGTCGTCGAGCCACCCCTGCACGTGCCCGACGAGGTCGGGGTCGCTGAGCACTCCGCTGACGAAGGTGGACACCGCCGCCTCGTAGGTCTCGTCGACCTGCGTCCAGCCGGTGTGCAGCTTGGCCTCGCGCACGGCCTTCGTGGCATACCCCTGGAGGCGTTCCCGGGTGAGAGGCCAGGCGCCGACGACCGTCTGCCACAGGAGGTACTCCGTGGCGCCGTCGAGGGGTGCGCTGCGGTAGGGGCGGGCGAGCTCCTGGGCCGTCCGCAGCCAGGCGTGCCACGCGTCCGGTCGTTCGGACAGCACGGCGAGCCGGGCGCGCACGTCCTCGGCCCGCTTGGTGTCGTGCGTCGTGAGCGTCGTCATCGTCAGGGGCCAGGTGCCGGCCAGGCGCACGACGAAGGCCATGAGCTCCTCGGGCGACACGGCGAAGTGCTCGGGGTCGCCTCCGACCTCGTTGAGACTGCTCAGCCGGTGCCACCGGTAGAACGCGGTGTCCTCGATCCCCTTGGCCATCACCGGGCCACACGTCTGCTGGAAACGCACGACGAGGTCGTCGAGGTCCGGTCCGGCCTCGGCGCGGAGGGCGTCGTCGACCCGCCCGAGCACGAGGTCACGCACCAGGTCGAGCGTCGGCCGGTCGTCGGCGGGCAGCTGGGCGCGAGCGCGGTCGGCGGCCTCGTCGACCACGCGCTGGGCCTCTGGGTCGAGAGGCTCCCCCGGCACGACGTACGCGCGGTAGCGGTCCATCGCCACGAGCAGGGCCACGAGCGCCCGGTCGACCGACTCGGGCTCGGGGCGCAGCGGGGCCGACGGAGCAGCGGTGACGTCCATCACCCGGCGGCGCAGGCGCAGCACCTCGGGGACCAGGGCCTGCGAGGCGACGAGCCGCTTCGAGGCGGTGACGACCTCGTCGAGCGTGACCCGGGCCCCACTGACCAGGGCGAGGACGTCGGTGAGTGGCTCGCGGCCCCTCGGGTCGACGAACAGCGCGCCCAGCCGCCACAACAGGTCGTAGCCGGTCGTGCCCGCGCACAGCCAGTCGGCCGGCAGCGGCTCCTCGCCCTCGAGGATCTTCTCCACGACGACCCAGGCGCCGTCGGTGACCTCGGCCAGCCACCGCAGGTAGCCCCGGGGGTCGGCGAGACCGTCCGGGTGGTCGATGCGCAGGCCGTCGACGGAGCCGTCCGCGACGAGCCCGGCGACCAGCGCGTGACTGGCGTCGAACACCTCCCGGTCCTCGACGCGGACGGCCACGAGGGAGGTCACCTCGAAGAAGCGGCGGTAGTTCAGGCTGACCGCACCGGCCCGCCAGCCGTCGAGGCGCCACCACTGCCGGCCCACGAGGTCGGCGAGCGGCAGGTCCGCCGTGCCCGCACGCACGGGTAGCTCGTGCTCGAAGTACCGCACGACGACCTCGTCGTGCGCGGCACCACCGTCGCGAGCGAGGGCCAGCTCGCCGGCCGCCAGCGCCTCGTCGAGCGAGCCGCCGAGGACCGGCATGACCACGGTGTCGGGGTGCTGCGGGTCGGCCGCCCAGTCGATGTCGAACCAGCCGGCGTAGGGGGACTCCCGGCCCTCGCGCAGCACCGACCAGAGTGGGGCGTTGCGGTAGGCCGGGGTGGGAACGGCCATGTGGTTGGGGACGACGTCGACGACGACACCGAGACCGTGCCGGTGCGCGGCGGCGACCAGTCGGTCGAACGCTTCGCGACCCCCGGCCTCCTCGTTGAGGCGCGTGTGGTCGACCACGTCATACCCGTGGGTCGAGCCCGGAACGGGCTGCAGCACGGGCGAGAGGTAGACGTGGCTGACCCCCAGGGCGGCCAGGTGGGGCACGGCCGCCGCCGCGTGGTCGAAGCCGAAGTCGGGCTGGATCTGCAAGCGGTAGGTCGAGGTGGGACGGGGCCGGTCCCGGGCCGGCGTGGCGGCCCGGACCCCGGCTGGGTCGGTCACTCTCCCGGACCGCACGGGCTGCGCAGGACGACCGTGCTCCGGGCGGCCACGGCGAACTCGGTCAGAGGCTCGAGAACGGCGGAGGCGGCGGCCGACGAGGACGCGGCGGTCGCCGGGTCCGACGCCTGCGCGCTCGCGTGAGTGGCTGCCGACGCGCTCAGAGCGGTGTCGATCTCGATGTACCACTCCGGGCCGTACTCCTCCCCCGGCAGGGTGAAGGTGATCGGCTGGTCGTGGGCGTTGAAGACGACGATGAAGCAGTCGTCGCGGATCCTCTGACCCCGGCGGTCCGGGGCCGGGATGCCGAGACCGTTGAGGAAGACCATGAGCGAGCGCGCCATCCCGTCGCGCCAGGCCGCCTCGTCCATGTGCTGGCCGTTCGGCATGAACCACGCGATGTCTCCGAGGCCGCTCTCGCCACCGTGGTCGGCGGTGCCGTGGAAGAAGCGGCGGCGGCGGAACACGGGATGCTCCTTGCGGAGCTGGACGACCCGGCGGGTGAAACGGAGCAGCTCCTCGTCGTCCTCGTCGAGGTCCCAGTCGACCCACGTGAGGTCGCTGTCCTGGCAGTAGCCGTTGTTGTTCCCGAGCTGGGAGCGCCCCAGCTCGTCGCCGTGCGACAGCATCGGTACGCCCTGCGACAGCAGGAGGGTCGTGATGAAGTTGCGCTCCTGTCGCAGGCGCACCTCCCGCACCTCGGGGTCGTCGGTGGGCCCCTCGACGCCGCAGTTCCACGAACGGTTGTGGCTCTCGCCGTCGTTGTTGCCCTCCCCGTTGGCATCGTTGTGCTTCTCGTTGTAGGACACGAGGTCCCGCAGGGTGAAGCCGTCGTGGGCCGTGACGAAGTTGATCGACGCGATGGGCTTGCGGCCCGAGTGCTCGTAGAGGTCGGACGAGCCCGTGAACCGCGAGGCGAACTCGGCGAGGGTCGCCGGCTCACCGCGCCAGAAGTCGCGCACGGTGTCGCGGAACTTGCCGTTCCACTCGGTCCACAGCGGCGGAAAGTTGCCCACCTGGTAGCCGCCGTCGCCGACGTCCCAGGGCTCGGCGATGAGCTTGACCTGGCTGATGACCGGGTCCTGCTGGATGATGTCGAAGAAGGCCGACAGCCGGTCGACGTCGTGGAACTGGCGGGCCAGCGTGGCCGCGAGGTCGAAGCGGAACCCGTCGACGTGCATGTCGAGCACCCAGTAGCGCAGCGAGTCCATGATGAGCTGCAGGACGTGCGGATGCCGCATGAGCAGCGAGTTCCCGGTGCCCGTGGTGTCGTAGTAGTGCGCCTCGTCGCCGTCGACGAGCCGGTAGTACGACTCGTTGTCGATGCCCCGGAACGCCAGCGTCGGGCCCTTGTGGTTGCCCTCGGCGGTGTGGTTGTAGACGACGTCGAGGATGACCTCGATGTCGGCCTCGTGCA
>JBDSYO010000275.1:0-3287 GCA_039925625.1 Lapillicoccus sp.
ACGGCTTCACGTCGATGCTCATCAACATGCTCCGCGACGAGGAGCCGACCCATATCGCCGTCGCCTTCGACCTGTCCCGCCAGACCTTCCGGCTGGAGGAGTATGCGGAGTACAAGGCCGGCCGCAACGCCACCCCCACCGAGTTCTCCGGACAGATCCCGCTCGTCCACGAGGTGCTCGACGCCCTGAAGATCCGTTACGTCGAGGCGCCGGGCTACGAGGCCGACGACATCATCGCGACGCTGACCACCCAGGCGGCCGCGGCGGGCATGGAGGTCGTCATCGTCTCGGGCGACCGCGACGTCTTCCAGCTGGTCACCGACGACGTGACCATGGTCTACCCCGTGCGGGGCGTCTCCGACGTCTGGCGGATGGACCCCAAGGCCGTGCAGGAGCGCTACCTCGTCCCGCCGGAGCGCTACAGCGACCTCGCCGCGCTCGTAGGGGAGTCGTCCGACAACCTGCCCGGGGTGCCGGGGGTAGGGCCCAAGACGGCCGCGAAGTGGATCACGACCTACGGCGACCTCAGCGGCATCGTCGCCCACATCGACCAGATCGGGGGGAAGGTCGGCGCCGCGCTGCGCGAGCACCTCGACAGCGTCCTGCGCAACCGCAGGCTCAACCAGCTGGTGCGCGACGTCGACCTCGGCGTCACGGTCGACGAGCTCGAGCGGCAGAGCTGGGACCGCGAGCAGGTGCATCAGGTCTTCGACGGGCTCGAGTTCCGGGTGCTGCGCGAGCGCCTCTTCGCCACCCTGGAGGCGGTGACGGTCGAGGCCGAGTCGGGCTTCGACGTCGACGGCGACGTGCTCGACGCCGCCGAGGTGCCCGCCTGGCTCGCCACGCACGCCCCGCAGGGCCGGCGCACCGGCGTGACCGTCGTGGGCCAGTGGGGCCGCGGCACCGGCGACGTGCGCGCCCTGGCCGTCGCGGCGGCCGACGGCCACGCGGCCTACCTCGACGTGACGACCCTCGACGAGCCGGCCGAGCAAGCCGTCGCCGACTGGCTGTCCGACCCGGGGCGGCCCAAGGCGATCCACGACGCCAAGGGTCCGTCGCAGGCCCTCGCCGCCCGCGGCTGGGAGCTGGCCGGGCTCACCAGCGACACGGCGCTGGCCGCCTACCTCGTCAAGCCCGACCAGCGGGTCTTCGACCTCGCCGACCTGGCCCTGAGGATGCTGCACCGCGAGCTCAAGAACGACACCGACCAGCACGGCCAGGGGATGCTCGACTTCGCCGGCGACGAGGTCGACGACGGTGGAGCCGGAGCCGCGATGGTGACGGCCAAGGCGGTGCTCGAGCTCGCCGACGCCCTCGACGTCGAGCTGGAGCGCACCGGCGGCACCGAGCTGCTGCGTGACATCGAGCTCCCGCTGGTCGGCGTGCTCGCGACGATGGAACGCTCCGGCATCGCCGTCGACGTCGAGGCGCTGGAGGCCCTGCAGAAGGACTTCGACGACCAGGTCACCCGGGCCCAGGAGGACGCCTGGGAGGCGATCGGCGACGACACCATCAACCTCGGCTCGCCGAAGCAGTTGCAGGAGGTGCTCTTCGGACGGCTCAACCTGCCCAAGACCAAGCGCACCAAGACGGGCTACACCACCGACGCCGACGCCCTCAACGAGCTCGGCCGCAAGGTGGACAACCCGTTCCTGCAGGGGGTGCTGGCGTTCCGCGACGCCGCCCGGCTGCGGGCCACCGTCGAGGGGCTGCTGAAGTCGGTGGCCGAGGACGGGCGGGTCCACACGACCTACATCCAGACCATCGCGGCCACCGGCCGGCTCAGCTCCACCGACCCCAACCTGCAGAACGTGCCCATCCGCACGGAGGAGGGACGCCGCATCCGCACGATGTTCGTCGTGGGCGCCGGCTTCGAGTCCCTCATGTCGGTGGACTACAGCCAGATCGAGATGCGGGTGATGGCCCACCTGTCGGGTGACGCGGGGCTCATCGAGGCGTTCCGCTCGGGGGAGGACCTGCACAGCTTCGTCGGGTCACGGGTGTTCGGGGTCGGCGTCGACGAGGTCACCGCCGCGCAGCGCAGCAAGATCAAGGCGATGTCCTACGGCCTCGCCTACGGCCTGTCGGCGTTCGGTCTCTCCAAACAGCTGACCATCAGCACGAGCGAGGCGGCCGGGCTCATGGAGGAGTACTTCGCCCGGTTCGGCGGGGTGCGCGACTACCTGCGCGAGCTCGTCGGCGAGGCGCGCGGCAACGGCTACACCGCCACCATGCTCGGCCGGCGCCGCTACCTGCCCGACCTGACGAGCGACAACCGGCAGCGTCGCGAGATGGCCGAGCGGATGGCCCTGAACGCCCCGATCCAGGGCTCCGCCGCCGACATCATGAAGGTCGCCATGCTGGGCGTCGCCCGGGGGCTGGCCGATGCCGGCGCCACCTCGCGGATGTTGCTCCAGGTGCACGACGAGCTCGTCCTCGAGATCGCCCCGGGGGAGCGCGACGACGTCGAGAAGCTGGTCCGCCACGAGATGGGGCACGCGGCCGAGATGGACGTGCCGCTCGACGTCAGCGTCGGCGTCGGCCGCTCCTGGCACGATGCGGCCCACTGACCCGCCGGTCCTCCAGCTGCGCACCCCGCGGCTGCTGATGCGGCAGTGGGGCGAGGCCGACAACGCCCCGTTCGCGGCGCTCAACGCCGACCCCGAGGTCATGGCGCACTTCCCCTGGACGCTCACCGCCGACGAGTCGCGAGCCCTGGCCTACCGGTATGCCGCGGGGCTGGAGGTCGACGGCTACGGCATCTGGGCGCTCGAGGTCCTCGGGTCCGGCGCCTTCATCGGCTTCGTGGGGCTCGCCCGCCCCACGTGGGAGTCGGCCTTCACCCCGTGCACCGAGATCGGCTGGCGGCTCACCCGGGACGCCTGGGGCCACGGGTACGCCACGGAGGCGGCCCGGGCCGCTCTGAGGGTGGCCTTCACCCATGTCGGCCTCGACGAGGTGGTCTCGTTCACCGCGGCCGGCAACGTCCGCAGCCGCGCCGTCATGGAGCGCCTCGGCATGCACCGCGATGTCGGCGGCGACTTCGACCACCCGCGGATCGCCGAGGGCCATCCGACGCGTCGCCACGTGCTCTACCGCCTCACCGTCGCGGACTGGGCGACTCTGGCCCGAAACGGCTCGGCGCGGGGAGGGTCTGGATAGCGTGCGGCCCGGGTCATCGAGACGAGGGAGCCGGACGCGGATGCGGATGCTCACCAGAGCCGGCCGCTCGCGATCCAGGGCACAGCCGGGTCCGTGACCGTCTCGGTCGACAACGGGTCAGCACT
>JBDSYO010000276.1:0-5483 GCA_039925625.1 Lapillicoccus sp.
TACCGCTGCCCGAGGCGGTCGACGCCCTGCGCGGGGCGGGGCTGCGCGTGCTCGCCGCCGACGGAGCGGGGGACAGCACCCTCGACGAGGTCGACCTGCACGCCCCGCACGCCTGGGTCTTCGGCAACGAGGCCTGGGGACTGGACCCCGCCGACCGCGCTCGCTGCGACGAGGTGGTGCGCATTCCGATTCCGGGCCGGGCCGAGTCCCTCAACCTCGCCATGGCCGCGACCCTCTGCCTGTATGCCGCGTCGACCGCGCAGGGTGTCGGGCCGGACGGCCCCGCCTGACGGGTCCGGCGCCCGGCCCCGCCTGACGGGTCCGGCCGCCCGGACCCGCCCCCAGGATGTCTCTAGAATCAGGCCCAGGGGGCCAGAGGTGGATGTCGTTGCGGAGGATGCCGCCCACCCGCCGCCGTGGATGACGGCGATGGCCGAGCTCCTCCCGGACGGCCTCGTCGTCCTCGACCAGAGCGGCACCGTCCGCTTCTGCAGCACCCGGGCGGCCCGCCTCATCGAGGTGGAGCCCGAGGCCATCCTCGGCCGGCCGGTACGTGAGGGGCTGGCGCTGCACGACAGCGAGGGCCGCTCCTGGTGGGACCTCGCCGACCCCTGGCACACCCTGCACACGGTAACGGGCCACCGGGAGAAGCTGCTCTGGACCCCGGCGGGCGTGGAGCTGCTCATCACCGCCCGCTACCTGCGCACCGAACCCCGCGGCCCGGTGCGCCGGGTCCTGCTGTCCGTGCGCGACGCCTACGCCCGCCAGCGGGCCGAGCAGGACCACGCCGCGCTCATCTCGACCATCGCCCACGAGCTGCGCTCGCCGCTGACCTCCGTCAAGGGGTTCTCCGCGACCCTCCTGCGGGGCTGGGACAAGTTCACCGACGACCAGAAACGCTTCATGATCGAGACGATGGAGACCGACGCCGACCGGGTGTCGCGGCTCATCACCGAGCTGCTCGACGTGTCCCGCCTCGACGCCGGGCGCCTCGACGTGCGCCTCCAGCCGGTCGACATCAGCGCCATGGTGCGCCGCCACGTCCAGCGCCTGCAGGCCGCGGGCCTGGCCGACGACCGCTTCACCGTCGTGGAGGCACTCGACCTCCCCGAGGTGTGGGCCGACCCCGACCGGGTCAACCAGATCCTGGCCAACCTCATGGAGAACGCCGTGCGTCATGGGGACGGCACCGTGACGGTGGGCATCGTCAGCGACGACGCCGGCGAGGGCGGCGCCTCCCCGCGCAGCGGCACCCGCCCGGACCTGCTCGTGTCCGTCGCCGACGAGGGCGACGGCGTCAGCGAGGAGCACCTCCCGCTCGTCTTCAACCGCTTCTGGCACGGCACCCGCCGGGGCAGCACGGGCCTCGGGCTCTACATCGTGCGGGGGCTCGTCGAGGCCCACGGCGGCCGCATCTCGGTCGGGCGCGCGCCCTCCGGTGGGGCCGACTTCCGATTTACGTTGCCTTCGGGCGCTCCCGAGCACAACCTCTGACCACGCGGGGTGAGCCCGGCCCGAAGGCTCCCTCCTCCCTGCACTGTGCGCTCGACCGTGAGATGAAGCGAGACGAACCGATGTCCGGACCCAACACGCAGTACGACCCGGTCGAGGTCGCCGCCCTCGACCCCGCGACCCTCGACGCGGCCGTGCGCGCCGCCGCCGAGGCGTTCGCGGCGGCGACCAGCCTCGACGACCTCAAGGCTGCCCGCATCGCCCACATCGACCGAGGCGCCGTGGCCGGGGCGAAGCGGGAGATCGGCGCCCTGCCGCCGAG
This sequence comes from Lapillicoccus sp., assembly GCA_039925625.1. GTDB lineage: Bacteria > Actinomycetota > Actinomycetes > Actinomycetales > Dermatophilaceae > Lapillicoccus. Next base: position 1,775 of record JBDSYO010000276.1, read on the forward strand.
CGCCAAGGCCGAGGCCGGCAAGCGGGTCGGCGCGGCCCAGGCCGAGCTCGGCCGGGCCCATGCCGCCCGGCAGCGTGAGCTCGCGGACGAGCGCGACCGGCGCATCCTCGTCGAGGAGTCGGTCGACGTGACCCGCCCCGTCGGCCGCCGCCCACCCGGCGCCCGGCACCCCCTCGAGCTCACCTCCGAGCGGCTCATGGACGCCTTCGTCGGCGCCGGCTGGGAGGTGGCCGAAGGGCCCGAGGTCGAGTCGGAGTGGCTGAACTTCGACGCGCTCAACCTCGGCAAGGACCACCCCGCCCGCCAGATGCAGGACACCTTCTTCGTCGACCCTCAGGGCGGTGGCCTCGTCCTGCGCACCCAGACGTCACCGGTGCAGATCCGCACCATGCTCGAGCGCACCCCGCCGATCTACGTCGTCTCGCCCGGCAAGGTCTTCCGCACCGACGACCTCGATGCGACGCATACCCCCGTCTTCCACCAGATCGAGGCGCTCGCGGTCGACAAGGGCCTCACGATGGCGCACCTACGCGGTGCGATCGACCACTTCATCGGCGTGATGTTCGGCGAGGGCACCCGTACCCGCGTGCGCGCGTCGTACTTCCCGTTCACCGAGCCGAGCATGGAGACCGACTTCGTCTGCTTCGTCTGTCATGGCGACGACCCCGCCTGTCGCACCTGCGGAGGCTCCGGGTGGATCGAGCTGGGCGGTTCCGGCATGGTCAACCGCAAGGTCCTCGTGGCGTGCGGCATCGACCCCGACGTCTACAGCGGGTATGCGTTCGGGCTCGGCATTGAGCGGGCCCTGCAGCTGCGGCACGGGGTCACCGACATGCGCGACATCGTCGAGGGCGATGCCCGCTTCTCCGAGCAGTTCGGGATGGAGGTCTGACATGCGCGCACCACTGCGCTGGCTGGGCGAGTATGTCGACGTCGCGCCCGGCACCACCGGCCGCGACGTCGCGGCGTCGTTCGTCTCGGTCGGCCTCGAGGAGGAGGACCTGCACGGGGGCGACATCACGGGCCCACTCGTCGTCGGCCGCGTGCTGTCGCTCGACGAGCAGGTCCAGAAGAACGGCAAGCCGATCCGCTTCTGCGTGGTCGACGTCGGCCCGCACGGCCAGATGGCGACCGACGGGAAGCATCAGGAGATCGTCTGCGGCGCCACGAACTTCGCGGTCGGCGACCTCGTGGTGGTCGTGCTCCCCGGGGCGGTACTGCCCGGCGGGTTCGAGATCGCGGCCCGCAAGACCTACGGGCGGGTGTCCAACGGGATGATCTGCGCCGAGGACGAGATCGGCATCGGCCACGACCACAGCGGGATCATCGTGCTGGAGCGGCTGCTCGGGGCGGAGGCTCTGCGCCGTGTCGCCCCGGGCGACGACGCGATCGCCCTGCTCGGCCTCGGCGACGAGGTCGTCGAGGTCAACGTCACCCCCGACCGCGGCTACTGCTTCTCGCTGCGCGGGCTCGCCCGGGAGTACTGGCACGCCCAGGGCTCGCCGGCGGGTGGCTTCCGCGACCCGGCGCTCCTCGAGGTGCCCCCCGCCACCGACGACGGGTATGCCGTGCGGCTCGCCGACGACGCACCCATCGACGGCCGGGCCGGCTGCGACCGGTTCGTGGCGCGCATCGTCCGCGGCATCGACCCCACGCGGCCGTCGCCGCGATGGATGCAACGCCGGCTCACCGAGGTCGGGATGCGCCCGATCTCGCTGGCCGTCGACGTGACCAACTACGTCATGCTCGCCGTGGGGCAGCCGCTGCACGCCTACGACCTCGGGGCCCTCAGCGGGTCGATCGAGGTCCGGCGCGCCCGCCCGGGCGAGACCCTGACGACGCTGGACGGCGTCGAGCGGCACCTCGACCCCGAGGACCTGCTCATCACCGACGGCGGCCACACGCCACTCGCGGTCGCCGGGGTCATGGGCGGCGCGACCAGCGAGGTCACCGCGAGCACGACCGACGTCCTCGTCGAGGCGGCGCACTTCGACCCCGTGACCATTGCGCGCTCCTCCCGCCGGCACAAGCTCGTCACCGAGGCGTCGAAGCGGTTCGAGCGCGGAGTCGACCCGCAGCTGGCGCCCGCGGCCGCCCAGCTCGTCATCGACCTCCTCGTCGCGCACGGCGGCGGGGTCGCCGACCCGGCCGTGACCGACGTCGACCGCACGGCCCCGCGCGAGGCGTACGCCCTGGACGCCGACCTGCCGACCCGCCTGGTGGGCGTCGACTACGCCCGCGACCGCGTGGCGGAGATCCTCGGCGACCTGGGCTGTGCCGTGGGCGACCCGGGTTCGGGGCCGATGACGGTCATGCCGCCGTCGTGGCGTCCCGACCTCGTCGACGGCCCGGACTACGCCGAGGAGGTGGCGCGGATCGACGGCTACGACAAGATCCCGTCGCTCACCTCCACCCCGCCCGCCGGCCGCGGTCTGACCCACGGCCAGCGCGTGCGCCGGATCGTCGCCAACGCCCTCGTGGCGCGGGGTTTCGTCGAGGTGCTCACCTATCCCTTCGTGTCCACGGGGCTGGCCGACACGTTCGGGCTCCCCTCCGACGACGAGCGCAGGCGTGCGGTGCGGGTCGTCAACCCCCTCTCCGACGAGGCGCCGCTGATGCGCACCTCTGTGCTGGCGACCCTGGTGGATGCATTGCGCCGCAACGTCTCCCGCGGGCGCGACGACCTCGGTCTCTTCGAGATCGGGATGGTGACCCTCCCCGACGCCGGCGCCGCGCATACCGCTCCCGTGCCCGGCGTCGACCGTCGCCCCGGCGCGGAGACCGTCGAGGCCATCATGCGAGCCATCCCGCCGCAGCCTCGTCATGTCGCGGCGGTGCTCACCGGTGAGGTCGAGCGCAGTGGCTGGTGGGGCCCCGGTCGGCGGGCCTCGTGGGAGGACGCCGTCGAGAGCGTCCACGCCATGGCGAAGGCACTGGCCGTCGAGGTCGTCGTCGTCGCCGACCCCGAGCGCGCGCCGTGGCATCCCGGACGGTGTGCGCGGGTCGAGCTGCCGGACGGCACCGTGGTGGGCCACGCCGGCGAGCTGCACCCCAAGGTGCTGACCGCCTTGGGGCTGCCCGCCCGCACCTGTGCGCTCGAGCTGGACGTGGAGGTGCTCACCACGGCGAGCGCCCCGACGACGCGCTACCGGGAGATCTCCACCTTCCCGGCCGCCCTCTCCGACATCGCCCTGGTCGTCGCCGACACCGTCGCCGCCGCCGACGTCACGCGGGCGGTGCGGGCGGGCGCGGGCGACTACCTCGAGGAGCTGCGCCTCTTCGACGTCTACGAGGGGGAGCAGGTCGGCGACGGCAACACGTCGTTGGCCTACCGGCTCACCTTCCGGGCACCGGACCGCACGCTGACGACCGACGAGGTCAACGGCTTCCGCGACGCGGCGGTCCGGTCGGCAGCCGACGCGGTGGGGGCGGCCCAGCGCTGACCTCATCAGGCGACCCCTTTATCGGGTGACCCGATAAAGGGGCGCTTCGCTGGAGAACCGTTGTCGAGCGAGGCGGACGTTTCTCCAGCGAAGCGCCAACCCCACCGCGACCGACCCTTATGCATACAAACACGGTCGTGTGTATAGTCATGCGTCATGGTCACAGCAGCGGTCGCCGGAGCGAGCGGGTATGCCGGCGGCGAGATCGTGCGCCTGCTGCTGGGCCACCCGCAGCTGACCCTCGGCGCCGTCACCGCCGACTCGTC
>JBDSYO010000277.1:0-4523 GCA_039925625.1 Lapillicoccus sp.
ACAAGAAGACCTACGGCCAGGGCCTGGTGCAATACTTCACCGAGGCCTACAAGGCTGCGGGTGGCACCATCGTGGCCGCCGAAACGATCAACCCGGACGAGTCCAACTACGCCCCGGTCGTCTCCAAGGTCGCCCCGTCTGCGCCCAAGGCCGTCTACTACGGCGGTGAGTACCCGCAGGGCGGGCCGCTCTCGCAGCAGATGAAGTCCGCCGGGCTCAATGTCCCCCTCATGGGCGGCGACGGTCTCTACGACCCCAAGTACATCGAGCTGGCCGGGGCGACGAGCAGCGGCGACCTGGCCACCTCGGTCGGCGCGCCGACCGACAGCACCGACGCCGGCAAGAAGTTCCTGGCCGACTACAAGACCGCGGGCTACGCCGAGCCGTCGGCGGCCTACGGTGGGTATTCGTTCGACGCGGCGAACGCCATCATCAACGCCCTGAAGTCCTCGCTCGCCAGCGCCGCCGACCCCAAGTCGGCCCGTGACGCGACGACCACGGCGGTCGGCAAGGTCTCGTTCGACGGGGTCACCGGCAAGGTCGCGTTCGACCAGTACGGCGACGCGACGAGCAAGGTGCTCACCGTCTACAAGGTCGACGCCGGCAAGTGGGTCGCCGCCAAGACCGACACCTTCAAGTAGGTCGGAGACCCGGAGACACGGACACACCGGCACGGGGGCGGGCGCAGAAACGCCCGCCCCTGTGCTGTACGGGTGCAGAATGCCCGCAGCAGGCTCCCGCCCAGGTCGTCGAGCTCGAGAAAGTGCCGGTGGTTATCGGATGGACGCGCTCCTCCAACAGTTGGTGAACGGCCTGACCCTCGGGTCGCTGTATGCGTTGATCGCCGTGGGCTACACCGTCGTCTACGGGATCGTCCAGCTCATCAACTTCGCCCACGGCGAGGTGTTCATGATCGGGGCGTTCGGGGCGTTGGCCACCTGGTCGGTGCTCTTCCAGGGCACCACCTCGGTGTGGGTGCTCCCGATCATGCTCCTGGGCGCTATCGCCTCGTCGGTGCTCATCGCGGTGATCATGGAGCGCTTCGCCTACCGGCCGCTGCGCAACGCCCCGCGACTGGCCCCGCTCATCACCGCCATCGGCGTCTCCATCGCCCTGCAGGAGGCGGTGCGGCTGTTCTATCCCGGCGCCAAGAGCAAGCTGCCCTTCCCACCGATCGACGTCGTCACCGGTGCGGCCTTCAATGTGGGTGGGGTGACCATCCAGCGACCGGCGATCTTCACGGTGGCGTCTCTCGCCATCTGCGCGGCGATCCTCTACTACTTCGTCAACCGCACGAAGCTCGGGCGGGGCATGCAGGCGGTCTCGCAGGACCCCGACACCGCGCGACTGATGGGGATCAACGTCGACCGGATCATCGTGGTCGCGTTCATCCTCGGTGCCGTGCTCGCCGCCGTGGCCGGGGTGGCCCAGGGCCTGCAGAACAACAACATCGACTTCCGCATCGGCTTCCTCGCCGGCCTCAAGGCGTTCACCGCCGCGGTCCTCGGCGGCATCGGCAACATCCAAGGCGCCGTCGTCGGCGGTCTCGTACTCGGCGTCGTCGAGTCCCTCGCCACGCAGTTCATCCCCGGCCAGTTCGGCGGGTCGGCCTGGAAGGACGTGTGGGCCTTCGTGCTCCTCATCGTCGTCCTCGTGTTCCGGCCGCAAGGCCTTCTCGGCGCACGGGTGGTGGACCGGGCATGAGTGACACCGACCACACCCCGGGCACCCCGAACGCCTCGCTGCGCACCGAGGACGCGAGCGCCCCGCCGCCCACCCCGCGCACGCGGACCGACGGTCTGCGCGAGCGCTACGGCCGCCTCGGCTGGCCGCTGGCCCTCGCCGGTGCCGTGCTCTTGGCCGTCGGCTGCTTCATGTCGTGGAGCTACGACCGCGCCATCCTCGGTAACCTCAGCGTCTACGGCAACCCCGGCGTCATCCAGCTCTTCGCGCTGGCGCTGGCCGTCGTGGCCTTGGTCTTCCTGCTCATGCACCGCGGGCCCCTGCGCCGCGTCGGCGACTTCCTGACGTCGGCCACCGCCCTGCGTACCCTCGGGCTGGGGGCCGCCGGCTACATGACCCTGACCCTGGCGCTGGTCGCCCTGCAGTCGGGCGGGCTCATCAACATCGACCCGGGTGGCTATGTCTCGTGGGTGGGCAGCCTCGTGCTGGCCGGCGCCGCCGAGCTGCTCCCGGTCCGGACCAAGAAGGACCCACTGCGGGCGAAGCTCCCGGGGTGGGTCGAGATCCTCGTCATCGTCCTGCTGCTGGCGGTGGCCCTGTTCGGCGCGGCCTTCGCGCTCGGGCAGGACGACGGCAGCATCTTCATCCTCTTCTTCGTCGTCCTCGGCGCCATCATCACCGCGTTCGCCCGCTCGGGGGTGTTCACCTGGATCGGGATCATCGCCCAGCGGCACCGCCGGGTGCTCATGCTCGGGGCGTTCGTCGTCGCGTTCCTCTTCCCGTTCACGCAGGGCGGGTCCGACGCCAACATGTCGATCGCCACGCAGGTGATCATCTTCGCGACGACCGCACTCGGGCTCAACATCGTCGTCGGTCTCGCCGGCCTGCTCGACCTCGGCTACATCGCCTTCCTCGGTGCCGGCGCCTACACCGCGGCCGTGCTGTCCGACTCGGCGTTCGCCACGGTTGGCTGGAAGCCTCCGTTCCTGCTGGTCGTGCTCCTCGGGGCCTGTGTGTCGGCGACCCTGGGCCTGATCATCGGGACGCCGACCCTGCGAGTCTCCGGCGACTACCTCGCCATCGTCACGCTCGCCTTCGGGGAGATCTTCCGCCTGGCGATGGGCAACCTCGACGGCAACAACGGGCCCAACCTCACCCGAGGGCCCAACGGCATCCCGGCGATCCCCGACCTCGTCGTCTTCGGCTGGGACTTCGGCCAGTCGCATACGGTGGCGGGCATCGTGCTCGGCCGGTTCGCGAACTACTACTTCCTGCTCCTGGTCGTCGCCGCGGTGATCATCCTCATCTTCACGCGCCTCAACAACAGCCGCATCGGCCGGGGCTGGGTCGCCATCCGTGAGGACGAGAAGGCGGCCGAGGCGATGGGCGTCAACGTCTTCGGCCTCAAGCTGTTCGCCTTCTCCAGCGGCGCGTTCCTCGCGGGCATGGCCGGCACGATCAAGGCCCACCAGGACGTGTCCGTCACACCCGACCAGTACGTGTTCCTCAACTCGGCGTTCCTGCTCGCGGCCATCGTGCTCGGCGGGATGGGCACGGTCGCCGGCGTCCTCGTCGGCTCGGCGATCCTCCAGGTGCTCCCCGAGAAGCTGCGGTTCATCTCCGACTACCGGCTGCTTATCTTCGGGCTGCTCCTCGTCGTCATGATGCGGTTCCGACCGGAGGGCATCGTCGCCAGCCAGCGCCGCAAGCTCGAGTTCCACGAGGACGACGAGGCGCTCGCCGAACGCATCGAGGAGATCCACCTCGAGGAAGAGGCCACGGCATGACCGTCACGCAGACCGCCCCCCAGGCGGAGGGCGCCACTCGGGACGTCGTGCTCGCCGCCACCGGCGTCATCATGCGCTTCGGCGGCCTCACCGCCGTCAACAACGTGGACCTCACCGTCCGCGAGGGGGAGATCGTCGGGCTGATCGGCCCCAACGGGGCCGGCAAGACGACCTTCTTCAACTGCCTCACCGGGCTCTACAAGCCCACCGAGGGCCAGGTGACCTTCCGAGGCGCGGTCCTCCCCCCCAAGCCCCGGGCCGTCGTGCTGGCCGGGATGGCCCGCACCTTCCAGAACATCCGGCTCTTCGCCAACATGACGGCGCTCGAGAACGTCATGGTCGGCCGCTACTGCCGCACCTCCGCGGCCGCGATCACCTCGATCCTGCGGGGCCCGAAGTTCCGGCGCGAGGAGGCGGAGACCCGGGCGCGGGCCCAGGAGCTGCTCGACTACGTCGGTCTGGGCAGCTCCACGGAGCACCTCGCCCGCAACATGCCCTACGGCGACCAGCGCCGCCTCGAGATCGCCCGAGCGCTCGCCACCGACCCGCAGCTGCTACTGCTCGACGAGCCGACCGCCGGGATGAACCCGCAGGAGACGCGTCAGGCCAGCGACCTCATCTTCAAGATCCGCGACAGCGGCATCGCGGTCGTCGTCATCGAGCACGACATGCGGTTCATCTTCAACCTCTGCGACCGGGTCCTCTGCCTGGTGCGCGGGGAGACCCTCATCGAGGGGACGCCCGCCGAGGTGCAGTCCGACCCACGGGTCATCGAGGCCTACATCGGCACCGGTGACGAGCTGGACGACGACGAGGTCGCTCGCGAGGACCAGGAGGAGCGGGACGAGGAGGTCGAGGCGAGCCACCACCGGGTCGACGAGACCCCGCACGACCGCCGCGGCGCCACCGAGGGCGAAGGAGGACGGCAGTGACCGCCATGCTCGAGGTGCGCGACCTGCGCGTCGCCTACGGCAAGATCGAGGCCGTCAAGGGGATCAGCTTCTCCGTCGACGAGGGCCAGGTCGTCACCCTGATCGGCACCAACGGGGCCGG
>JBDSYO010000278.1:0-11538 GCA_039925625.1 Lapillicoccus sp.
GGTATGGGTGGAGTCGGCCCGGGAGCCGCGGGACGGCTTCGCGTGGGTCACCTATGACCGGCGGTGAGCCGGACGGGCCGACACACGACGGCCGCTACCTGGTGGTCGACGGGCGTCGGTGGCGGGCGAGCGACCCCGGCATCCCGGAACGCTTACGGGCCGAGCTCGTCGCGGAGCTGATGGCCGCCCGCCGCGCGGTCCGCGACGGCCGCGGCGACCCGGACGGCGTCGCCGCGGCCCGGAACCGGGTGCAGGACGCCAAGGTCGCGCTCGGCGAACGAGGCGAGCCGTGGTGGGACGAGGCCAGCCCCGATGGGCGGGACGTACGCCTGGCTGCCGTCATGCGGTCGCTGCTGGGGCACCGCGACCCGGGCTCCACCATCTGCCCCAGCGACGCGGCGCGGGTCGTCGCCGGCGACCGCTTCCGGGCGGTGATGGAGGACGCCCGTCGCGTGGCCGCCGGCCTGCGGCACGTGGGCGTCGTCGTCACAACGCAGAAGGGTGCGGACGTCGACCCCGAGGGGGCCCACGGTCCGATCCGGATCGGCCGGGGCACACACTGGGACGACCGGCATTCCAGCTCGGGTCGGTAGGGCTGTCCCGCACAGGTGGGTCACAGCGGCCTGCCAGGACCCCTGGAGGGGACCGCCGAAGGGTGGCGGAGTCGAGAACACAGGGGGGGACATGCCACGACCGGACGCGCCGTCGTTCGCGCAGGTGGTGGCGGCGCAGGCCGCGGCCCCCTCGGTGCCGTGGCTGATGGCGGCGCGCAGTGACCGGATCGTCGACCGCGGCGAGCTCCAGGCGACGGCCGAACGGTGGCGCGCCCACGGCCTCGCGGGGCAGCGCGTGGGTCTGCTGACGAGCGACCCCCTGGCCTTCGGAACACTCTTCGTCGCGCTCATCGCCGCCGGCGCCACCGTGGTGCCGCTCGACCCGAACGCCCCCGCTGACGCGGTCCGGGGTCTGGTCGCCACCAGCGGTGCCACGCTCGCCGTGACGACGCTGGACGACCCGCCCGTGGGCGGCCTCCCGGTCGTCCGGGCCGACCCGCGCACCTGGGCCCCGGACGCCGAGCCGCTGAGCCCACCGCACGCCCACGACGCAGGGTCGGCCCCCGAGACCGCCGTCGAGGGCGGCTGCGTGCTGTTCAGCTCGGGCTCGACCGGGCCGCGCAAGGCCATCCGGCTCGGCGAGGCTCAGCTGCTGCACGTCGCGCGGGCCGTGGCCCGGGCGTACGCGCTCGGCCCCGGCGACCGCGGGTTCAGCTCCCTGCCGCTGACCCACGTCAACGGCGAGGTGGTCGGCCTGCTCGCTCCCCTGGCGTCGGGCGGGGCCATCGTGCTCGACGACCGGTTCCACCGCACGGGCTTCTGGGAGGTGGTCGCGGAGCGCGCCGCCACCTGGGTGAACGCGGTGCCCTCGATCATCACCATCCTCGCCCAGGAGCCCGCAGGGCCGGCCGCGCCGGCGTCGGTCCGCTTCGTCCGCTCCGCCTCCGCACCCTTGTCGGAGGCGGTGCTGGCGCGGTTCGAGCGGCGCTACGGCGTGCCCGTCGTCGAGTCCTACGGCATGACCGAGGCGGCCAGCCAGATCACCGCCAACCCCGTGTCCGACCGTCGGCCCAGCACGGTCGGGGTCGCGGTCGACGTCGAGCTGCGGGTCGTCGGCGCCGACGCGAAGCCGGCGGCCACCGGCGAGGTGGGCCGGGTCGCGATCCGGGGCCACGGGGTGATCCGCCGCTACGAGAACGGCATCGGCGCCGAGCGCTTCGACGCCGACGGCTGGCTGGACACCGGCGACCTCGGCTCCCTCGACGCAGACGGCTTCCTCACCCTGGCGGGACGTGAGGGAGACGTCATCAACCGAGGTGGGGAGAAGGTCTTCCCCCGCGAGGTGGAGGACGTCCTGCTCACCCACCCCGCGGTGGCCGAGGCGGTGGTGGTCGGGCGTGACGACGAGGTGCTCGGTCAGGTGCCGGTGGCCTACGTCGTGCCCACGCACGACGCGCCCGAAAACCTCGAGGCGCAGCTGACCCAACGCAGCCTGGCGGCGCTCCCCCGCGCCCATCGCCCGGTGGCCTACGTGGTCATGGACGAGGTGCCGGTGGGCCCCACAGGCAAGCCGGTCCGCCGGCTCGTCGCCGACCTCGACCGGGAGACGGTCGGCCCGGGAGCCGTGCGGTGACCGCTCACCCGGCCCACGGACCGGACACCCTGGGAGCACCGGCGACCCCGAAGCCCCCCGGACGCCGCCACCTCTACGAGGTCGACATCGTGCGGCTGCTGACCTTCGTCTGCGTCGTCGGGGTGCACGCCGTCAGCGGCTCGATGAACCCCGACAACGTCGCGAGCGGTGCGTTCGTGTCGTTGCTCCACTTCACCCGCGGCACGTTCTTCCTGCTGAGCGCCTTCGTCCTCACCTACGCCCAGGGCTCGAAACCCGTGCAGGTGCGCCGGTTCTGGCCGCGCCGGTTCCTCTACGTCGGTCTCCCCTACGTCGTCTGGTCGGTCATCTACTGGTGGGTCGCCCTGGGCCGGGCCCCCGTCGCCTCTGACCTCGGCCAGCTCGGCCACGAGCTCCTCACCGGCACCGGCAACTACCACCTCTACTTCCTGCTCGTCTCCCTCCAGCTCTACCTGCTGTTCCCCGCGCTCGTCTGGCTCGTGCGCCGCACCCGGGGCCACCACCTGGCGCTCCTGCTCGCCAGCGGCGCGCTCGAGCTGGCCCTCCTGGCCGTGACGCACTACGTCACGTGGCCCGGGTCGTGGGCGACGGTGCAGGCCAACGCCCTCGTGCTCGCACCCACCTACCAGCTCTACTTCGTCGCCGGCGCCCTGGCGGCCGTCCACCACGAGCGCTTCCACGCCTGGGTGCTCGCCCAACCCCGCGCGGTCGTCGGCGCTCTCGTGGCGACCGCGGCCGTCCACGTCGGGGTCTACCTCGCGCAGGTGCCGAGCAGCGGCTCGGTGTTCAGCGCCTTCGACCCCCTGCAGCCCTCGGTCGCGCCCTGGACGGTCGCGGTCACCCTGGGCCTCTACGCCCTCGGCGGGGTGTACGCCCGCCGGCGGCGCCCGGGCCACCGGCTCGCGGCCTTCGTCGACCAGGCCTCCGTCGCCTCGTTCGGCGTCTTCCTCGTCCACCCGCTGTTCCTCAACACCCTGCTGGGCCGCTGGCTCAGCTGGGGCTACTCGACCCTCGACACGACGCTCTCCGGCGTCCTGGCGTGGGTCGCAACCCTCGTGCTGTCGTTCGCCTTCGCCGCTCTCGTCATCCGCACCCCGCTGGCCCTCCCGCTGGCCGGGCGGAAGCGCCTGCGGCACCGACCCACCCGGAGCGTGACCCATGCCTAGCGTCCAGGACACCCGACCCACCACGACCATCCGGCGTCCCCGGCTGCGCCGCCGCGTCCGGGGCAAGGTCATGGTCCTGCTCTGCATCTTCTACGCGCTGGCCTACCTCGACCGCAGCAACATCTCCACGGCCGCGCCGTTCATCCACACCGACCTGCACCTCTCCGACGCTCAGATGGGGCTGGTCTTCTCGGCCTTCGCGCTGCCGTATGCGTTCCTGCAGATGCCGGGGGGCTGGCTCGGCGACCGCTTCGGCGCCCGGCGCACCCTGGCCTGGCTGAGCGGGGTCTGGTCGGCGGCCACGGTGGCCACCGGAGCCGCCACCGGGCTCGGCTCGCTCTTCGCCTCCCGGCTCGTCCTCGGCGCCGGCGAGAGCGCGGGCTTCCCCACCGCGACGGCGGCGATGTCGCGGTGGCTGCCGGCCGAGCTGCGCGGCACCGGCCAGGGTCTCGTGCACGCCGCCTCGCGGTTCGCCAGCGCCGGAGCGCCGCTGCTCGTGGGGGCGATCATCGCCGCCAGCTCGTGGCGGGTGAGCTTCTTCGTCGTCGGGGCCCTCTCGCTGGTCTGGGCCGTCGTCTGGGTCGCCTACTTCCGTGACCGCCCCCGCGACCACGCCGCGGTGACGTCGGTGGAGCTCGAGGAGCTGGACCGTGGTGACGCCGCCACCGACCGGCAGACGGCCACCCCGTGGCGCACCGTCGTGCCCGCACTGCTGCCCGTCGCCGTCGTGGACTTCTGCTACGGCTGGCTGCTCTGGGTCTACATCACGTGGCTGCCCACGGTGTTCCAGAGCTCGTTCGGCCTCGACCTCGGCTCGTATGCGCTCTACACCAGCCTCGTGCTGGCCGCCGGGGCGCTGGGCGACCTGGTGGGAGGCTGGCTGGCCGACCGCCTCATGATCTGGTGCCGGAGCCGGCGGACGGCACGCCTGCTGCCGCTCGTCGTCGGCCTCGGCGGCTCGATGGTCGCACTGGTGCCGGCGCTGCTGGCGCGCCAGCTCGCCGTCGTGACGATCAGCCTCGCCGTCGCCTACTTCCTGCTCGAGCTGACCAACTCCACCCTGTGGGCGCTGCCCATGGACATGGTCCCGGAGCACGCCGGGGCGGCGAGCGGGTTCATGAACACCGGCTTCGGGCTGGCGGGGACGCTGAGCCCGCTGGTGTTCGGCATCCTGCTGGGCGCCACGGACGGCAACTGGCGGGTCCCGCTCGCCCTGTCGCTCGTGCTCCTCGTCGTGGGGGTCGCCGTCTCCTTCCTCATCAAGCCGCACCGGCGCATACCGGCGGCCGAGGAGACGCCCTCAGTGGTCTAGAGCTCAGTCGTCTAGAGCTCAGTGGTGTAGAAGCTCAGCGGTGTAGAAGCTCAGCGGTGTAGAAGCTCAGCGGTGGAGAAACTCAGTGGCGTAGGAGGACGGCCCGGCTGAGGGCGACGGGGTCGACCCGGGCGGCGCCGCGGCTCTGGGGAAGGGGCGCGACCGAGGCGGCGGTGTGCACGAGCAGCGTCGTGGCGTCGAGGTTGTCCGACTCGCTCACGGGCCACACGTGGCCCATGCCGGAGATGACGTAGGAGACGACGCCGACCCCCGACGGGCCGGGCGACCACGTCGAGACCTCCACCGGACCGCGACCGAGGCTCCCAGGCAGCCGGTCCACGACGGCCGGGCCCCCTCCCGCGGCGCTCGCCCACGCCGCCACCGTGGCGGGCACGGGGATGTAGGCGGGCAGCATGGGGCCCTTGGCGGGGCGTCCCTCCCACGGCTGGACCTTGTCGGCCGTGCCGTGCACGAGGACGGCACGCACCGGCGCGGTGGGCCGGGGGGCTCCCACGCCGTCCATGAGGGAGCCGTCGACCGACACCAGAGCGGCCACGGCCTGGGGGTGGGCGCAGGCGACGGACATCGCCATGCCGGCGCCGTTGGAGAACCCCGCCACGACCACCCGACGCCGGTCGACCACCTTGGCCGCGACAAGCTCGTCGACCAGGGCGAGGGTGAAGGCGTCGTCCTGAGGCCCGGTGGCGCCGAGCCGGCCGTCGTTGAAGGCCGGTCCGTCGCTCTCCGGCAGGGCGAGGACGAGCCCGGCGTTGCGGGTCGCCGAGACGAGCCCGGTCTGGCCGGCGAACACTCGTGCGGTCTGGAACAACCCGTGGAAGGCGACGACCAGGGGGGCGGGCTGGTCCGAGGGCGGCACCGAGAGCAGGTAGGAGCGTTGTTTGCCGGCCACCCGGACCGTGCACTCCGCCGTGCCCGCCACGCGGGCTCCGCGGTGGCCGACGCCACACACCGAAGTGGCCGACGCCCCCTGTGGCAGCACGAACGCGGCGACACCGGTGAGGAGCAGCGCGAGCGCCACGACCGCGCCCAGGCGCGCGCGCGTCCGCCGCGGTCGTCGCATCCGTACCCTCCTTCGGGTCTGCACCGTCCCCAGTCTGTCGGATCCGAGGTCAGGTGTCGTAGTCGAGGGTGACGGTGGGCGTCACCGGGTGGGCCTGGCAGGCGAGGACCACGCCGCGCGACACCTCGTCGGGCTCCAGCGCGTAGTTACGGTCCATCCGCACCTCGCCCTCGATGATGTGGACCCGGCAGGTTCCGCATACCCCGTTGGTGCAGGAGAACGGCGCGTCCGGGCGGACCCGCAGTGTCGCGTCGAGGATGGACTCGTCGGCGCTGGGCATGGGGATCTCGGTGGTGCGCCCGTCCAGCCGCACCGTGACGACGGCGACCGGCGGGGCGCCGGCGTCGACGACCGGCCGCGGGCGGGGCGGGGCACCGGACGGGTCGACGACGTGGAAGATCTCGTGGTGCACGTGGCTGGGGTCGACGCCCCGTGAGCGCAGCAGGGCCTCGGCCCCCGTCACCATCCCCATCGGCCCACACAGGTACCACTCGTCGACCGTCGCGACGGGCACCAGGGCGTCGAGGATGTGGCCCAGTCGCTCGGGGTCGAGCCGCCCGTGGAACAGCTCGACGTCCTGCGGCTCCTGAGACAGCACCGTGACGAGATGGAACCGGCCGGGGTAACGGTTCTTCAGGTCCTCCAGCTCCTCGAGGAACATCACGCTGGAGGTACGCCGGTTGCCGAAGAGCAGGGTGACCCGCGAGTCGGGCTCCTCCTCCAGGGCGGTGGAGACGAGGGACAACACCGGCGTGATCCCGGACCCGGCGGCGACCGCGACGTGGTGCCGCGCCCGGTCGGGCTGCGTGGGGCAGGTGAACGAGCCCATCGGCGTCATCACCTCGACCTCGTCGCCCGGCCGCACGACGGTGTTGAGCCAGGTCGACATCCGGCCCGCCTCGACCCGGGCGGACGCCACGCGCACGCGGCCCGGCCCCCCGCGACCGGAGCGGGGCTGGCAGATCGAGTAGGACTGCCGCACGTCCTCCCCGCCGATGCTCGCCCGGAGGGTGAGGTGCTGGCCTGGGGCGAACGCATACTCGTCGCGCAGGTCGTCGGGCACCGCGAACGTGACGGCTACCGCCTCGTCGGTGAGGCGCTCGACGTCGACGACGGTGAGGGAATGGAACCGCGGCCGGTGCACGGTCGGCGTCCTGGTGAGCAGCGGCATCAGTGCCTCTCGAACATCACAGGGTCTTGAACTCGTCGAACGGCTCGCGGCAGACCTCGCAGCGGCGCAGCGCCTTGCAGGCGGTGGACCCGAACCGGGCCAGCTCGGTCGTGTCCTCCGACCCGCAGCGCGGGCAGGTGACGACCCGCAGCGTGAGGGACACGGTGACCGGACCGCCCTGCGGAGTATGCGTGGGAGGAGCGATCCCGAACTCCCGCAGGCGTTCCCGGCCCGCGTCGGTCATCCAGTCGGTCGTCCAGGCGGGGCTGAGCCGGGTGGTGACGCGTGGCTCCCAGCCCGCCCGCCGACAGACGTGGGTGACGTGGTCGCTGATCGCCTCCATCGCCGGACACCCGGAGTAGGTGGGCGTGATGACGACGTCGACCACCCCCGTGTCGGGGTCGGCGACGACCGACCGCAGGATCCCGAGCTCGGCGATGCTGATCACGGGCACCTCGGGGTCCGGGATCTCGGCGAGCGCGGCTTTGAGGTCGACGGGGTCGAGGCGCTGCGCGGTGGTCGTCACCAGGTGGCCCCCGGGTGCGAGCGGGCGAGGTGCTGCATCTCGGCGAGCAGCGACCCCATCGGTCGGGAGTGCACGCCCTGGCGCCCACCCCGCGAGCGCCACGGGGAGGCCTCGGGGAGGGTGAGCGTCGCTGCGTCGACCACCGCCCCGACGCGGGCTGCGGCCGCGCCGTGGAGCGACGACGGGAGCACCCCGACGCCGGCCTGCGCAGCGGCGACCGACACGGGGTCGTCGTCGAACAGCTCGGCGAGGTAGGGCAGCACCGCCTTCAGCCCGCCCTTCATCCGGGCGTGCGACTCGTCGGTGCCGTCACCGAGCCGGAGCACCCACTGGTGGGCGTGGTCGTGGTGGTAGGCGACCTCCTTGGCGGCCTTGGCCGCCACCGCCCGGAACGTCTCCTCCGCACCGGCGGGCACCGCGGCATACAGCTCGCGCTGGTAGGCAGAGAACCAGAGCAGCCGGGCCATCTCGACCCCGAAGTCACCGCGGGGCTGCTCGACCAGCTGCACGTTGCGCCACTGCCGCTCGTCGCGCAGCATCGCGAAGTCGTCCTCGGTGCGGCCGGTCCCGTCGAGCTCGCCGATGCGGGCGTAGAGGCCGCGGGCCTGACCGAGCAGGTCGAGGCTGATGTTGGCCAGGGCCATGTCCTCCTCGATCTGAGGGGCGTGGGTGAGCCATTCCGCCAGCCGCTGCGCGTAGACGAGCGCGTCGTCGGCGAGCCCGAGGAGGTAGGCGCCGGTCAGCGCGTCGCCCGTGGGGACGGCCGGCTCGACGGCTCGCCCGGGAGACGGCACCGGCGCCGTTGTCTCGCTCACCGGGTCGACGATACGGCCCCTTCCTGGGGGCCGAAAACCGCTGCGAACCGGGCCGGCCCCTCTGACAGGGTGGCCCGGTGCCGGGCGATAGGGGGTGGACCGTCCCGCCGGTGCTGCACGAGCGCGCCCGGGACGACGCGGTGATGCGGCGATGGCTCGTCACGGTGCCCGATGTCGCGGCGGAGGTCTGCCAGTCCTGGCGCCTCGTCGCCGACGGGCCCGTCATGGCTGGGTTCCTCTCCCTCGTGCGGCCGGTCCGTGACCACGACGGCCGGGCGCTGGTGCTCAAGCTCTTCGGGCCGGAGGTGGGGGCGGCGGGTGAGCCGGCCTTCCTGCGGGCGGCGGCCGGTCCGGCGGTCGTCGAGCTCGTGCGCGCCGACCTGGCCTTGGGGGCGCTGCTCCTGGACCGGCTCGATCCCGCGCGCACCCTGGCGACGGAACCGGACGTCGACGTGGCCTGCGCCGTGGTGGGCGACCTCGTGCGCCAGATCACCGCGCACCGTGCTCCGGCGGGGATGCGGAGCATGGCGGACGAGCTCGACCGCCTGCACGCCAGCATCACGTCGATGCTCGACCGCACGCCGGAGGTGCTCCCCCGAGCGCTGGCCGACCGGGCCGTCGAGACGTGCGCCGAGCTCTCGCGCCGACTGCGGCAGGCGCCGGGAGAGCAGCAGCTGGTGCACGGTGACCTGCACTTCGAGAACGTCCTGCACACCCGTGCGGGCGAGGCGCCGCGATGGGTGGCGATCGACCCGCTGCCGGCCGCCGGCTACCCCGAGTGGGAGGTCACGGCCAGCCTGCGCAACCGGTGGGCCGACGCAGTGGCGACCGGCGACCCGGAGCGGGCCCTGCGCCGACGGGTCGCCATCATCGCCGAGGCGGCGGGCTTCGACCGGGCGCGGGCGGTGGCCATCGCCCAGGCCGTGGCCGTCGACAACGTGCTGTGGCTGTCCCGGGCCGGGAGCCACGTGCATCCGGTCGTGCGCGGGTTCGTGCCGCCCTACCTGCTGGTCGCGAGCTGGACGGGCTAGTGGCTCAGAGGTACTCGACGTCGTCGGGCACGTCGTAGAAGCTCGGGTGGCGGTAGACCTTGTCGGCCGCAGGATCGAAGAAGGACTCCTTCTCGTCGGGGCTGCTGGCGGTGATCGACGACGCCTCGACGACCCAGATCGACACGCCCTCCTGGCGGCGGGTGTAGACGTCGCGGGCGTTGCGCAGCGCCATCGTCGCGTCGGGGGCGTGGAGCGACCCCACGTGGGTGTGCGACAGCCCCCGCTTGGCGCGGACGAAGACCTCCCACAGCGGCCAGGAGCGCTCCGCCGGCGCGTCGGTCACGCCGCGGAGCCCTGGTGCACGCCCGCAGCCTGCTTCGCCGCATACGCGGTGGCCGCCTCGCGCACCCATGCCCCCTCGTCGTGGGCGCGGCGCCGGTGCTCGAGGCGCTCGGCGTTGCACGGTCCGTCGCCGCGCAGCACGCGCCAGAACTCGTCCCAGTCGATGGGGCCGAAGTCCCAGTGGCCGCGCTCCTCGTTCCAACGCAGGTCGGGGTCGGGCAGCGTGAGGCCGAGCCGGTCGGCCTGCAGGACCATCATGTCGACGAAGCGCTGTCGCAGCTCGTCGTTGCTGAACCGCTTGATGCCCCAGGCCATCGACTGCTCGGTATGCCCGCCGGGCGGCGCGGCGTCACCGGTGTCGGGAGGTCCGAACATCATCAGTGCGGGCCACCACCAGCGGTTCGCCGCGTCCTGGGCTATCGCCTGCTGGGCGGGGGTGCCACGCATCAGGGTCCAGAGGATCTCGAAGCCCTGCCGCTGGTGGAACGACTCCTCCTTGCAGACCCGGATCATGGCGCGGGCGTAGGGACCGTAGGAGCATCGGCAGAGCGGCACCTGATTCATGATCGCGGCACCGTCGACGAGCCAGCCGATGGCGCCGCAGTCGGCCCACGTCAGCGTGGGGTAGTTGAAGATCGAAGAGTACTTCTGCTGGCCGCTGTGCAGCTTGTCGAGCAGCTCGGCCCGGTCGACCCCGAGGGTCTCGGCGGCGGAGTAGAGGTAGAGGCCGTGCCCGGCCTCGTCCTGCACCTTGGCGACGAGGATCGCCTTGCGCCGCAACGAGGGTGCGCGGGTGATCCACGCGCCCTCGGGCTGCATCCCGATGATCTCGGAGTGGGCGTGCTGGGCGAGCTGGCGCACCAGCGTGCTGCGGTAGGCGTCGGGCATCTCGTCACGGGGCTCGACCCGCTGGTCGGCCGCGACGAGCGCGTCGAACGACGTGGCGTGGGGCCCGGCGTCGGCGGCCCGCGTCGAGGCAGCGGCCGCGGTGTAGTCGGCCGTCTCCGAGGCGTTGAGCGGCAGGCTGGGGTCGAGGAGGTCATTGCCGTACATCCGCCCAGTATCGCCCACCGGGCCGACATCAGCGGGTCGCGGACGCTCTCCGCACGGCCTAGGGCTTGGAGTCGATGTACCAGCGACCGTCGATCTTCACGAGGTCGATGTCGTTCTGGTAGCCGTCGGGGACGCCGACGATCTGGGTCTTGGCGACGGTGGCCTTGTCACCGTTGATGGTGGCTCCGGTGACCGTGGCGGCCTGGAGCTTGGCGATCTCGGTGGGGTCGTTCAGCGCGGCCAGGACCTTCTCGAGCCCTTCCTTGCACTGGTCGAGACCGGAGTCCTGCAGGCGCTTCCCCCCGGTCGACACCTGCGCGCAGGCGGCGTCCGAGCTCTTGTCACCGAGCGCGTGCATGAAGGTCGTGACGGCCTCAGTGGGTGAGGCACTGCCGGTCGCCGTGTCCGGCACGGAGCCGCAGCCCGCCAGTCCCGCCCCACCGAGCAGCAGGGCCGTGACCAGCAGCAGCCCGGCGCGGGCGGAGCGTGGACGCATGACCTCATCCCACCACGACGACCTGAGGCCTCGGCGAGGTCGCTTGTCAGCCGCGCCCGCCGCGGTCAGCCTGGGTCAGCTGGCGAGCAGGGTCTCGTAGTGCAGGTCCAGGGGCCCGCTCGGATACAGGTCGGGGGGTGGGCGCCCGGGCAGCACCGGAGGAGCGTGTGACGGGTAGGTGTGTCCGGTGGGCGTGGTGAGGATCACCGTTCTGGGCAGCCGTAGACGGACGCTCCCTGGGGGCGAGTCACTCGGCTCTACAGCGGCACCCCAGCCGGGGTGTTCCTTGGTGAGGTTGCAGCGCACGCAGGTGCCGCGGGCGTTGTCGGCGGTGGTGGGTCCGCCGTCGGTGTGGGGGATGACGTGGTCGAGGTGGGCGATGGGGGCGTCGCACCAG
>JBDSYO010000279.1:0-5472 GCA_039925625.1 Lapillicoccus sp.
CCAAGCGATCGCGCACATCAGCGATCGCTGCCTCGAGCCGGGCGTAGACCGTGGCGCGCGAGGGCCGTCCACGGGTCATGAGCACTCCAGTTGATAAGGGCTTGAGCTGATCAATTGATCTTATCAACTTGCGCATTGCCTGGGCTCGGCGTCCTGTCGTTCCTTCACCCTGGCTGGACAGGTCCGGGGACACCAAAGCCCCTCCCGCGTTGCGAAAAGGGCCAGATCTCCTTGGTGGAGCCAAGGGGACTCGAACCCCTAACCCCCTGCTTGCAAAGCAGGTGCGCTACCAATTGCGCCATGGCCCCTGGGTGGATCGGTGCCGATCCAGGACGGTCGGACCCTAGCGCCCCGCCGGCCGGGGACGATCCGAGCGGACGTCGTCGGTCGCCTCGGCCCAGAGCTCCTGCTCGGCGCGCTGGTCGCGGATCTTCTTCTGAACCGCCACGGCACCGACGGCCGCTACGGCCACGACGAACAGCTTCTTGAACACGGTGCCCTCCTGGACTCTGAGCCTTCAGGTAAGCACGTCGGGCTGGGAAATCCAACCTCGGAACGAGCGGCATACAGGCGTGCTGGGTGGGCCTAGGAGGACTTGAACCTCCGGCCTCTTCCTTATCAGGGAAGCGCTCTAACCGTCTGAGCTATAGGCCCCAACTCGTGCCGCGACAGGCTATCCCACGCGCCGCGGCCCCACCAAAACGGTTCCGCGGGACCGCGAAACGGCTCGGACTCAGTCGTCGGTCAGGGTCAGCTGCAGGCCGCCGACGAGGGCCGAGCAGATGTTGTAGAGGAACGCCGACAGGGTCGCGAGCGCCGTCATGAGGATGATGTCGATGACCCCGAGCACGATGGCCAGCGAGATCACCCGGCCGAAACCGATGTAGCTCATGAGGTTGAACGGCGTCGTCGTCGACGGCTGGATCTCACGGACCACGCGGTCGATGTCGGAGAAGACACCCATGCCCGACAGGATCAGCCAGAGCACCCCGGTGAGCACGACGCCGGCGATGCCGGCCGCCACGGCAAGCAGGAACGCGAGCTTCATCACCGACCACGGGTCGACGCGGGCGACGGCGAGCTTGACCCGGCGGGTCGTCGCGCGGCGCTGGCCCTGGCGGGGCGGCTGACCACCACGCTGCTGCGGGCGGGGCTGGCCGGAGCGCTGCTGGGGGCGGCCGGTCGCCTGAGCGCGCGTCTGGGGGCCGCTGCGAGGGTCGACCTGAGCCGTCTGCGTCGGGGCCGCGCCGTTCGACGGACCCGACGGACCCGACGGAGCCGGGCGGGTCGGGGTCGGCGCGGTGGGCGCCGACGTCGACGCGTTCGCGCCAGCGGCAGGAGCGGAAGCCGGAGCCGACGAGCCCGGGGCCGATGCGGGGCGAGTGGAG
Source organism: Lapillicoccus sp. (assembly GCA_039925625.1). Classification (GTDB taxonomy): domain Bacteria; phylum Actinomycetota; class Actinomycetes; order Actinomycetales; family Dermatophilaceae; genus Lapillicoccus. Next base: position 1,389 of record JBDSYO010000279.1, read on the forward strand.
CCGCCTACGGCAGTCCCAGGGGTGCCACCCTGACCTGTCGAGCTCACTGCGTGCCTCCGTCTACGTCGTCAGGGGAGCCATCCGTGGGCTCCACCGTCTCGTCGGTTGACGTAGACGCTACGGCATCATCCCCCACACCTACCGCATCGACGCCCTCGCCTGAGACGGCCTGCCCGCTCGCCTCCAGGGTGCCCTCAGGGTCTTCAGAGGCCTCCTCCAGCGCCGCCTCGACCGCGCGCTCGTTGTTGCGGGCCACCGCGACGATCGCGTCGCCCTTGTCGGGGGCCGCGAACTTCACCCCCTGGGTGTTGCGGCCGGTCCGCCGGATCTCGTCGACCCTGGAGCGCACGATCTTGCCCTTCTCCATGACGACCATGACCTCGTCGTCGGCGTCGACGGTCAGGGCCCCCACGAGGTCGCCGCCGCGCTCGGAGACCTGCGCCACGCGTACGCCGAGCCCCGCCCGGCCCTTGACCGGGTAGTCGGACGCCGGCGTGCGCTTGGCGACGCCGTTCTCGAAGACGACGAACAGGTCGGGGTCCTCGCCGTGCTCGACGACGGAGATCGACATCAGCACGTCGCCCTCACGGAACTTCATACCCGTGACGCCCGACGTCGCCCGGCCCATCGGCCGCAGGGCGTCGTCGTTGGCGTGGAAGCGCACCGACTGCCCCTTCCGGGAGACGAGGATGAGGTCGTCCATGGCCGAGGCGAGGCCGGCGCTGACCAGTTCGTCGCCGTCACGCAGGTTGACGGCGATGAGGCCGCCGGCCCGCGGGGAGTCGTACTCCGACAGCCGGGTCTTCTTGACCAGCCCGGTACGCGTCGCGAGGACGAGGTAGGGCGCGGTGTCGTAGTTCTCGATGGCGAGGACCTGGGCGATCTGCTCGCCAGGCTGGAAGGCCATGAGGTTGGCGACGTGCTGGCCCTTGGCGTCGCGGCTGCCCTCGGGCAGCTCGTAGCCCTTGGCCCGGTAGACCCGGCCCAGGTTGGTGAAGAACAGCAGCCAGTGGTGGGTCGTCGTCGTGAAGAAGTGCTCGACGATGTCGTCACCGCGCAGCTGCGCCCCGCGCACGCCCTTGCCGCCGCGGCGCTGGGAGCGGTACTGGTCGACCCGGGTGCGCTTGGCGTAGCCCCCACGGGTGATCGTGACGACGACATCCTCCTGGGGGATGAGGTCCTCGTTGGTCATGTCGCCCTCGAAGCGCTCGATGCGCGTACGCCGGTCGTCGCCGAACTTCGTGACGATGTCGGCCAGCTCCCCTGAGACGATGTCGCGCTGCCGCTGGGGCTTGCTGAGGATGTCGGTGAGGTCGTCGATGAGCCGCTGGAGCTCGTCGTGGTCCTCGAGGATCTTCTGCCGCTCCAGGGCCGCCAGGCGGCGCAGCTGCATGTTGAGGATCGCGTTGGCCTGGATCTCGTCGATCTCGAGCAGCTCGATGAGACCGTCGCGGGCCACGTCGACCGTGTCGGAGCGCCGGATCAGGGCGATGACCTCGTCGAGGGCGTCCAGCGCCTTGAGGTAGCCGCGCAGGATGTGGATGCGGTCCTCGGCCTGCTGCAGGCGGAACTTGGTGCGCCGCTCGATGACGTCCATCTGGTGGTCGACCCAGTGCCGGATGAAGCCGTCGAGCGGCAACGTGCGGGGCACCTCGTCGACCAGCGCCAGCATGTTGGCGCCGAAGTTCGTCTGCAGCTGGGTGTGCTTGTAGAGGTTGTTGAGGACGACCTTGGCGACCGCCTCGCGCTTGAGCACGATGACGAGCCGCTGACCGGTACGCCCGGACGTCTCGTCGCGGATGTCGGCGATGCCGGAGACCCGCCCCTCGCGCACGAGGTCGGCGATCTTCTGCGCCAGCACGTCGGGGTTGACCTGGTAGGGCAGCTCGGTGACCACGAGGCACTGCCGGCCCTGGATCTCCTCGACCTCGACGACCGAGCGCATCGTGATCGACCCACGGCCGGTGCGGTATGCGTCCTCGATCCCCTGGCGGCCCATGATCAGCGCGCCGGTGGGGAAGTCGGGTCCCTTGATGATGCCGAGGAGGGCCTCGAGCAGCTCCTCGCGGCCGACGGTCGGGTGCTCGAGGTACCACTGGGCGCCCTCGGCGACCTCGCGCAGGTTGTGCGGCGGGATCTGGGTGGCCATGCCGACGGCGATGCCGGCCGAGCCGTTGACGAGCAGGTTGGGGAACCGCGCCGGCAGGACGGTGGGCTCCATGGCCCGGCCGTCGTAGTTCTCCCGGAAGTCCACGGTGTCCTGCTCGATGTCGCGGACCATCTCCATCGACAGCTGCGCCATCCGGCACTCGGTGTAGCGCGGCGCCGCCGCCCCGTCGTTGCCCCGCGACCCGAAGTTGCCCTGCCCGTCGACCAGCGGGTACCTCAGCGACCAGTCCTGCACGAGTCGCACCAGGGCGTCGTAGATCGCCCCGTCACCGTGCGGGTGGTAGTTGCTCATGACCTCGCCGACGACCCGCGAGCACTTGTAGAACCCCCGGTCCGGCCGGTACCCACCGTCGTACATCGCATAGATGACCCGCCGATGCACCGGCTTGAGCCCGTCCCGCACATCAGGCAGCGCCCGGCTGACAATGACGGCCATCGCGTAGTCGATGTACGACCGCTGCATCTCGGTGTTGAGATCCACGACCTCGATCCGGTCCGTGATGACCTCAGTCGCCTCCGGATCCACGATCACGTCGATCGGCGCAGCGACGTCTTCGACCTCTTCGACCTCTTCGACGATCTCCCCCTCGAGGGGTTCGTCCGGTCCGTCGATGGGCGGCTGCTCACTCACGAGATGTCCTTGTCAGTGGTGGGTGCAAAGGTGCCTACGGAACCGCCGGGAACACGGAAGAGGGGACCGTGCGGTCCGCCGACCGTGGCGGGTCTGGCGGGAGCCCGGAGCTTGCGGAGGGCGGATGGTAGGTCGGCGGACCGTGCGGTCACCGAAGGTGAGGTGAGGGGCAAGAGGAGAGCGATACGCATACTCAGATGTCGAGGAAGCGCACGTCGCGCGCGTTGCGCTGGATGAACCCGCGGCGGGACTCGACGTCCTCCCCCATGAGGATCGCGAAGATCTCGTCCGCCGCCGCCGCGTCGGCGAGGGTGACCTGCAGCAAGGTGCGGGTCGCGGGATCCATGGTCGTGTCCCAGAGCTCGTGGTAGTTCATCTCGCCGAGACCCTTGTAGCGCTGCACCGCGTTGTCCTTCGGCAGCCGCCAGCCGCGGGCCCGCCCGTCAGCGACCAACCCGTCGCGCTCGCGGTCGGAGTAGGCGAACTGGTGGTCGACGTTGCTCCACTTGAGCCGGTAGAGCGGAGGCTGCGCGAGATACACGTAGCCGGCCTCGATGAGCGGGCGCATGAACCGGAACATCAGCGTCAGCAGCAGGGTGCGGATGTGCATCCCGTCGACGTCGGCGTCGGCCATGATGACGATCTTGTGGTACCGGGCGCGGGCGAGGTTGAACTCCTCGCCGATGCCGGTGCCGAAGGCGGTGATGAGCGCCTGCACCTCGTTGTTGGCGAGGATCCGGTCGATGCGGGACTTCTCGACGTTGAGGATCTTTCCGCGGATGGGCAGGATCGCCTGGGTATGCGGGTTGCGGCCCTGTACGGCCGAGCCGCCGGCCGAGTCGCCCTCGACGATGAAGACCTCGGAGATCGAGGGGTCCTTGCTCTGGCAGTCCTTGAGCTTGCCGGGCAGGCCGCCGGACTCGAGCAGGCCCTTGCGGCGGGTGGACTCGCGGGCCTTGCGCGCGGCGATCCGGGCCATCGCGGCTTGGAGGGCCTTGCCGACGATGTCCTTGCCCTCGCGCGGGTGGGCCTCGAGCCAGTGGCCGAACGCGTCGGTCATGGCGCGCTGGACGAAGCCCTTGACCTCGGAGTTGCCGAGCTTGGTCTTGGTCTGGCCCTCGAACTGCGGCTCGCCGAGCTTGACCGAGATGACCGCGACGAGGCCCTCGCGGACGTCGTCGCCGGTGAGGTTCTCGTCCTTGTCCTTGATCTGGTTGTTCTTCCGGGCGAAGTCGTTGACCAGCTTGGTCATCGCGGCGCGGAAGCCCTCTTCGTGGGTGCCGC
>JBDSYO010000280.1:0-6706 GCA_039925625.1 Lapillicoccus sp.
TGCACGAGGTGCGCCGTTCGGGCGTCGCCCAGTCCGACGGTGAGCGCCAGTCGGGGGCCGGCTCGGTGGCGGCCCCGGTGTTCGGGGTCGACGGCTCGGTGCAGGGCGCCATCTCGGTGTGCGGTCCCGCGGACCGCGTCGGCCCTGCGGTCCGGGAGCGGTTCGTACCCTTGCTCGTCGAGGCGGCCGACCGCATCTCCCGGGGCATGGGTTGGCGCGGTGGCCTTCCGGTCCTCGCCGTCGTTCAGGGAGGGTCGCGATGAGTGACGCGCTGGCCGGGCTGAAGGTCCTGGACGTCTCCACCCTGTTCGCCGGCCCGCTGGCCGCCACGATGCTCGGCGACTTCGGCGCCGAAGTCATCAAGGTGGAGCACCCCCGCGGCGACCCGGTGCGCTCGCACGGCGCCAGCAAGGACGGCGTCGGCCTGTGGGCCAAGGTCGTCGGGCGCAACAAGCGCGGCATCACGCTCTACCTCGGCTCGCCTGAGGGACAGGCCGTGTTCCGCCGCCTCGTCGCCGACGCCGACGTCGTCATCGAGAACTTCCGCCCCGGCACTCTGGAGCGGTGGGGCCTCGGCTACGACGAGCTGTCGCGCATCAACCCCCGGCTCGTCCTCACCCGGGTCACCGGGTTCGGCCAGATCGGGCCGTATGCCGGTCGTCCCGGCTTCGGCACCCTGGCCGAGGCGATGAGCGGCTTCGCGGCGATCACCGGTGAGCCGGACGGTCCGCCCACCCTGCCTCCCTTCGGCCTCGCCGACGGGATCGCCGCCCTCGCTGGGGCGTTCGCGACGATGACCGCCCTGCGCGCCCGCGACACGACCGGACGGGGGCAGGTCGTCGACCTGGCCATCATCGAGCCCATCCTCACCCTGCTCGGCCCGCAGCCGACGGTCTGGGACGCCCTGCACCAGGTGCAGGAGCGCACTGGCAACCGGTCGGCGAACAACGCACCGCGCAACACCTACCTGACCCGCGACGGCCGCTGGGTCGCGGTGTCGACGAGCGCACAGAGCATCGCCGAGCGGGTGATGACGCTGGTCGGCCGCCCTGAGCTCACGCAGGAGCCGTGGTTCGCCTCCGGCGGGGAGCGGGCCAAGCACGCCGACCTGCTCGACGAGGCGGTCGGGTCCTGGGTGGCCCGGCACGACCGCGACGAGGTGCTCCGCGCCTTCGAGCAGGCGCAGGCGGCCGTGGCCCCGATCTACGACGTGCGTGACGTCGTCGTCGACCCGCAGTTCGAAGCGCTGGGTTCGCTGGTGCGCATCTACGACCCCGAGCTCGGCTCGGTGCTCATGCAGAACGTCCTCTTCCGGCTCTCCGAGACCCCGGGCCACATCGACAGCACCGGTCCCTCCCTCGGCCAGCACACCGCGGAGGTGCTGGCTGAGCTCGGGATCGACGAGGTCGAGCTGGCCGACCTGCGTCGCGTGGGGGCCGTGTGAGCACCCCCCGCTCCACTCCTCGCTCCTGGTTGTACGTCCCCGGCCACCGTCCTGACCGGGTCGCCAAGGCGCTCGCCTCGGCCGCCGACGCCGTCGTCATCGACCTCGAGGACGCCGTGCCCGCCGCCGCGAAGGACGAGGCCAGGCGCTGCACCGTCGCTGTGCTGGCCGACCGTCCGACCGGCGGTCCTCCCGTCTGGGTGCGGGTCAACCCGCCCACCGAGGCCGTCGGCCGCGCGGACGTCGAGGCGCTGGTCGGGACGACCGCCGACGGGCTGCGCCTGCCTCGCACCGACGACCCCGACGCCGTACGCGCCGTCGCCGACCGCACCGGCAAGCCGCTCGTCCTGCTGCTGGAGACCGCCCTCGGGCTGCTGCGGGCCCCGGAGCTGGCGCAGGCGCATACACAGGTGGTGGGCATCGGGATCGGCGAGGCCGACCTCGCCGCCGACCTCATGGTCGGGTCGGACTCCGGCCTCCAATGGGCTCGTGGGTGGGTCGTGGCGGCCGCTCGCGCCGCCGGCCTCGCCTCGCCCACGCAGAGCGTGTGGACACGGGTGTCGGACCTCGACGGGCTGCGTGAGTCATGCGAGTCCGGCCTCGCCATGGGCTTCTTCGGCCGGTCCGTGGTCCACCCGGCGCAGATCGAGACCGTGCACGACGTCTACACGCCCTCGGCGGCGCAGGTGGCCGACGCGCGGGCCGTGCTCGCCACCGGGGCCGCCGCGCGGGGCCGGGGCGAGGCCGCGGCGCTCGACGAGCACGGCCGCTTCGTCGACCCCGCCGTGGAGGCCCGCGCCCAGGTCGTGCTGGACCGAGTCCCCACCCCCCGTGATGTGTGCAACGACCCGGAAGGCCAGGCATGAACGACGAGGTCACCACGACGACGGACGCGCTGCTCGACGCAGTCAGCGCAGGCGTGCGGCTCGTCGAGCTCGGCCAGCCCTTCTTCACCGGTATGCCGTGCTCGCCCAACCACCCCGGGTTCCGAATGACGTTGATCCGCCGGCACGGCGACATGGTGCGGCCCGACGGCGGCTCGGCCGCTAACGAGATCATCGTGACCGGCGGCCACGTCGGTACCCACGTGGACGCGCTCTCCCACGTCAGCCACGACGGGCTCATGCACGGCGGGGTCGACGCCGCGCAGGCGCAGGTGGGCGGGGCGTTCCGCGAGCTGGGCGCCGAGCACACCCCCGCGTTCCTGCGCCGCGGCGTCCTGCTCGACGTCGCGGCGGCCCTCGGCGTGGAGGTGCTAGAGCCCGGCCAGGGCGTGGGCGCCGCCGAGCTGCAGGCCGCCCTCGACCGGGCCGGCACCAACCTGCGACCCGGCGACGTCGCTCTTGTGCGCACCGGCTGGTCGCGGCACTTCGACGACGCCACCCGCTACCTCAGCAAGGCGGACGGCGTGCCCGGGGTCACGCCCGACGGTGCGCGCTGGCTCGCCGACGCCGGAGTCGGCGCGACCGGCAGCGACACCACGGCCTTCGAACAGATCCCCGCGGGGGCCGGGCACAGCGTGTTGCCGGTGCACCGGATCCTGTTGGTGGACAACGGCATCTTCATCATCGAGCATCTGGCGCTCGAGGAGGCGTCGGCGGCCGGGCTCACGGTCTTCACCTTCGTCATGGCGCCGCTCCGCATCGTCGGTGGCACCGGCTCGCCTGTGCGCCCGTTCGCCGCGGTGTCGGCGTGACGACCACCACCACGACGACCGCCGCGGCACCCACGGTCGTCCAGCGGCTGGCCGGGCTGGCCGCCGACGTGCGGCGGGACGGCCTGCCGGACGCGCTGCGGGAGGACGTCGCGCGGCGGGTGCTCGACCTGGTGGGCAACAGCCTGGCCGCCGGCGGGGAGTCGTCCGCTGCCGCGGTGACCGCGGTGGTCCGGGGCTGGGGTGGTCCGGAGGACGCGACGGCGATCGGCACGGGTCTGCGGGTCCCCAGTGCCGCAGCCGCGCTGGTCAACGGCACGCTCGCCCATTCCCTCGACTTCGACGACACGCACCTGCCGTCCGTGCTCCACCCGTCGGCCAGCGTGGTGCCCGCCGCTCTCGCCGTGGCGGAGGCGACTGGGGCCACGGGGGCGCAGCTGCTCGACGCCGCCGGGGTCGGCATCGAGGTGACGGTACGACTCGGGATGGGCGGCTACGACGAGGCCAAGGGCACGTCGGAGTTCTTCGAGCGTGGCTTCCACGCAACCTCGATCTGCGGCGCAGTCGGTGCCGCGGTGGCTGCGGCGATGGTCGGGGGGCTGGACGCGGAACGCATCGCCGACGCCGCGGGGATCGCCGCGTCCATGGGGTCGGGCCTGCTCGAGGCCAACCGCACCGGCGGCACGGTGAAGCGGGTCCACTGCGGGTGGGCCGCCCACGCCGGTGTCGTCGCCGCCGACCTCGCCCGGCACGGCCTGACCGGCCCGCCGACGGTCGTCGAGGGGCGGTTCGGCTTCCTGCAGGCCTTCTGCGGGGAGCGCGCCGACACCGACGCGGTCACCGCCGGGCTCGGGGAGCACTGGGAGCTGCCCGGCATCTTCTTCAAGCCCTACCCCTGCAACCACTTCACCCACGCCGGCATCGATGCCGCCCTGGAGCTGCGCGCTCGCGGCATCCGGCCGGACGACATCGTCGACATCGAGCTCGGGGTGCCGACCGCAGTGCTCAAGACGATCGGCGAGCCGCCGGAGGAGAAGGCGCGTCCGCGCTCCGGCTACCACGCGGCCTTCAGCGGTCCCTACACCGTGGCGGCGGCGCTGCTCGGCGGGGGTGGGCTCGGCGTGTTCCACGAGGACTTCACCGACGAGGCGGTCCGCGACGAGCGGCGCCTGGCCCTGGCCGCGAAGGTCCGCTGCGTCCCCGACGAGCAGTGCGACCGGATCTTCCCGCACCAGTTCCCCGCGGTGCTGCGGGTGGAGACGAGCGACGGCACCCGGCACGAGGTGCGGGTCGACGCCAACCGGGGCGGGCCGCGGCGCCCGCTGTCGACCGAGGAGCTCGCCACCAAGGTGCGCCTCAACGCGTCCCGCGTCCTGGATCCCGAGCAGGCGGCTGCGGTCGCGCAAGCGGGCCTCGAGCTGCCCGGTGCGCCGGACGTCACCGCGCTGATGGCCCTGGTGCGCGGCAGCGTCCGCCCGTGAGCGCGAGCGGCGCCGACCACGAGCACCGGCTGCAGCGGCTGGTCGCCTGGGCGCTGGGGCCGGACGTGCTCCTCGCCGACGACCAACCGCACGCGGTCACCCTGGTGACCGACACCCTGGCCGCCGTTCTCGCCGCGGGCGTCGAGCCCGAGGTGGGCGGGCTGGCCGCGTCCGCCCCGACGCTGGGCGGCGTCGGCCCCGCGACGGTCCTCGCCACCGGGGTCGGGACGAGCCCGTATGCCGCGGCCCTGGTCAACGGGACGGCCGCCGTCCGCCTGGAGCTGGACGAGGGGAACGGCTTCTGCGCCAACCATCCCAGTGCACACACGCTCCCGGCGGTGCTCGCCACCGCTGAGGCGGTCGGCGCCGACGGCATGTCGCTCCTCGCCGCCTCGGTCGCCGCCTACGAGGTGGCGGTCCGCGTCGGCCGCGGGATCGCCCTGCGCCCCGTCGTGCACCCGTTCGGAACCGCGATGGTCTGCGGGGCCGCCCTCGGGGTGGCGCGGCTCCGCGGGCTCGATGTCGCGCTGGCCACCCGTGCGGTGCGCCTCGCCGCGGCGCTGGTCCCGGCCTCCACACAACGGGCCGCCAACCAGGGGGCCACGGTGCGCAACGCCGTGACCGGGTCATGCGCCGCCGCCGGGGTGCTGGCCGTGACCCTCGCGGAGACCGGCACGAGCGACGACGCCCTGGCCCTGCCGACGGTGTTCGGCGAGATCCTCGGCGAGAGCTATGACGACCGATGGCTCGACGAAGGGCTGGGCGCCGAGCGCTACCTGCGCACCGGCTACCTCAAGCTCCACGCCTGCAGCCGCTGGAACCACGCGCCCATCGAGGCCACCGAGGCGATCCTCACGCGGGACGCCGTCCGGCCGGAGGACGTGGTCGACGTCGAGGTGGCCACCTACGACCCGGCGACCCGCCTCGACGGTCGCGAGCCACAGACCGGGTTCGCCGGCAAGCACTCCATCCCATTCAACGTCGCCGCACGGATCCTGCTGCGTGACAACGGGATCGACACCTACACCGACGAGGTCGTCCGACGCCCGGAGCTGCGCGCCCTGATGCAGCGCGTGCGCGTCGTCGAGGACCCGACGATGACCGCGGGCGCCCCGCAGGTCCGCGCTGCACGGGTGACCATCCGGCTGCACGACGGGCGGGTGCTGACCGCGACGGAGGAGCGCCCACCGGGCGGCGCCGACCGTCCGTATGCGCAGGACGTCGTCCGGGACAAGCATCAAGCGCTGCTGCGTCGCGGGCGGTCCGACCCGGAGGCTGAGGCGCTGTTGCGGTGGTGCGACGCGCTGCCCCAGCACACGTCCCTGGCCGGGCTCGCAGCGTTGGTCGGAGGAGCTCGATGACGCCCCGACCGGCCCCCCCGACCGACCCGGCACTGACCGCGGACCTGGCCGGTCTGGCCGCGGCCGTGGCCGGCACGCGCTGGGCGGACGCACCGCAGCCGGTGCGCGACCGGGTCGTCGACCTCGTCGCCGACTGCGTGGCCATCGCCGCCCTCGGGTCGGGACGAGCCGAGCTGCGGCGCCTCCTCGCGCTGCACGACCAACTCACCCCGCCCGGCCCCTCGTCAGTCCTCGGCTCGCCCCGGGGGTGGCCGCCGCTGACGGCCATGCTGCTCAACGCCACGGCCCTGGCCGCCGACCAGCTTCAGGACGGCCATCGCCTGGCCCGCGGTCATCCGGCCTCCCACGTCGTCCCTGGCGTGCTGGCACTGGCCGAGCAGACTGACGCCGACGGCGCGGAGCTGCTGTCGGCCGTCCTCGCGGGCTACGAGGCCGGCGTCCGCATCGGGCGCGCCATGGGCGGTACCCCCGCCGGTGTCCACGACATCGGCACCTGGGGGCAGGTCGCGGTTGCGGCGGCCACCGCGCGCCTTCTCGCGCCGGGCGACGCCGACGCGGCCCTCCGCGCGATCGAGCTGGCCGGGTCGGCCGTCCTGCTCACCGACGCGCACACCGTCTTCGCCGGCCACGCGGGGTCGCACACCTTCCTCGGCTCGTCCGTGCAGACCGGCGCCGGCCAGGGGCTGGCCGCGGTGGCGGGGCTGGCCGCGGCGCCCGGCGCCCTCGCTCGCCACCTGGGGTCGGTCGCCGCGACGGCGTGGGACCC
>JBDSYO010000281.1:0-2868 GCA_039925625.1 Lapillicoccus sp.
GGACGCCAGGGTCGGTGGTGCTGCGGACCGAGATGTTCGAGCTGATCCAGTACACCCCTCAGACACCACGTGTGCGCACGGTCCCGCTCCTCATGGTCCCGCCGACGATCAACAAGTACTACGTGGCGGACCTGGCGCCGGGCCGCAGCATGGTGGAGCACTTCGTCGCCTCCGGCCAACAGGTCTTCATGGTCTCGTGGCGCAATCCGGGCCGGGAACACGCGGACTGGGGGCTCGACGCCTACGCCGGCGCGGTGCTCGAGGCCCTGACCGCGGTGGAGGGCATCACGCGAAGCAGCCAGAGCGTGCTGTTCTCGCTCTGCGCCGGGGGCATCATCTCGTCGCTGACCCTCGGGCACCTCGTCGCCACGGGGCAGGAGCAGCGGCTCGCCGGGTTCGCTCTGGGCGTCACCCTCCTCGACCAGTCGCACGCCGGCCTGATGTCGTCCTTGACCAGTCCGGAGGTCGCAGCCGTCGCCGCCGCGAGGTCCCGGGCGGCCGGCTATCTGGACGGCCGGGCGCTCGCCGAGATCTTCGCCTGGCTGCGACCCGGCGACCTGGTGTGGAACTACTGGGTCAACAACTACCTGCTCGGCAAGCAGCCGCCGGCGTTCGACGTCCTCTACTGGAACGCCGACACGACGCGGATGGCCGCGCAGCTGCACGCCGACTTCCTCGAGCTGGCCGTCACGAACGCCATCACCCATCCCGGTGAGACGGTCGTTCTGGGCACTCCGATCGACCTCTCGAAGGCCAGCGTCGACTCGTATGTCGTCGCCGGCATCGCCGACCACATCTGCCCGTGGGCCAGCTGCTACCGCAGCGTGCAGATACTCGGCGGTCACAGCCGTTTCGTCCTCTCCACCAACGGTCACATCGCCGCGCTCGTCAACCCGCCGGGGAACCCCAAGTCCAGCTTCCGGGCCAGCGACGAGACGCCCGCCGACCCCCAGCAGTTCCTCGCGTCGGTCGAGCCGACACCCGGGAGCTGGTGGACGGACTTCGTCGACTGGCTGACGACGCATTCGGGCCGGGAGAAGGCCGCCCCCAAGACGCTCGGCAATGCCGCCCACCCGGTGCTGGACCCAGCACCCGGAACGTACGTCTTCGCCACGTGAAGAAACAGCCGCCTGAAGACCGGGCCACCGTGTCCCGCGTCGTGGTCGACGGGCTCGGCATCCAGGTCTCGAGCCGCGGCACGGGCCGGCCACTGCTGCTCGTCATGGGCCTGGGCGGCAACCTCGGCATGTGGGAGCCGCTCGAGAAGGAGCTGGTGCCGTTGGGGTTTCGCACGATCACCTTCGACGCTCCGGGCACGGGTGCGTCGGACGGGTGGCGGGTACCGCGGCGGATGCCTTCGATAGCGAGGCTCGTCGAGCACCTGCTGACGGCCTTGGGTGAGCGGCAGGTCGACGTCCTCGGCGTGTCGCTCGGCGGGGCCATCGCCCAGCAGCTCGCCCACCAAGCGCCCGACCGAGTCGGTCGGCTGGTGCTGGCCGCGACGATGCCCGGCATCGGTGGCATACCGGGCTCACCCGCAGTGCTGCTCGAGATGAGTACGCCACGCCGCTACCACGACCCGGCGTACTTCCGATCCGTGGCCGGCTCGCTCTACGGCGGGCGGTCGCGTCGGGACGGGCCGCCGCCCGAGCTGTCGGTCAGCCGCTTCGCGCGGCCGCCGAGCTGGAGCGGCTATCTGCAGCAGCTGTATGCCATCCAGGGCTGGAGCTCCACGCCGTGGCTGCACCGGCTGCGCCAACCCACCCTGGTGATGTCCGGCGACGACGACCCGATCGTCCCGCTGCTCAACGGGCGGATCCTGTCCTGGCTCATCCCGCACGCGCGCCTGCACATCGTCAGGGGTGGTGGGCACCTGTTCCTCCTGGAAGACCCACGCAGCTCCGCTGCGGTCCTCGCCGGCTTCTTGCACGACCGACCCGAGCCGGCGTCATCCCCTCCGGCCCCCGCCCTGCGAGCCCGAAAGAGCTGATCAGCCATGAACCTGGCCAAGAACCTGCACGACACCGCCGTCGACCACGGCGGCCGGCCCGCGCTGCGGCTGAACGACCACACCCAGTCCTACGCGGAGCTGTCCGACGCCGCGGCCCGGGTCGCGTCCTGGCTCACGGAACGGGGCGTCCAGCCCGGCGACCGAGTCGCGCTGGTGCTGCCCAACGTGCCGGCCTTCCCCATCCTCTTCTATGGAGCGTTGCACGCGGGCGCCGTTGTCGTACCGATGAACCCGCTGCTGTCCGACCGCGAGGTCGCCTACTACCTCACCGACTCGGGGGCCAAGACGGTCTTGGCCTGGGAGGACGCGGCGAAGGCGGCGCAGACTGCGGCCGAGCCGCTGGGTGTCGACGTCGTCACCGTGGGGGCGATGGGTCCGGATCTCAGTGGCCACGACGCCGCGGCGCTGGTGGATCGCGCGGACGACGACACCGCGGTGCTGCTCTACACCTCGGGGACCACCGGCCAGGCCAAGGGCGCCGAGCTGACCCACCACAACCTCGCCAGCAACGCGGCCTCGTCGGCGGAGACGTTGTTCGAGCTGACGCCCGACGACGTCGTCATGGGGTGCCTCCCGCTGTTCCACGTCTTCGGCCTCACCTGCGGGCTCAACGCATCGGTGCTCTCCGGCTCATGCCTGACCCTTCTTCCGCGCTTCGACCCGGCCAGTGCGCTCGACGTCATCGCCCGCGACAAGGTGACCGTCTTCGAGGGCGTGCCGACGATGTACTCGGGGATGCTGCACCAACCGGCAGACACCCGGCCGGACGTCTCGACGTTGCGGACCTGTGTGACCGGCGGGTCCGCGATGCCGGTGGAGGTGCTCAAGGCGTTCGAAGAGGCCTTCGCCTGCATCAT
>JBDSYO010000282.1:0-2649 GCA_039925625.1 Lapillicoccus sp.
GTTCTTCACCGTCGACTGGCGGCTGGTCTCGGGCGGGACACCGCTGGTCATCACCGGCTGACCCCGACGCGACCGGCCGGGCGAGCTCTGCTTCCCCTCACCTGAGCTCGCCCGGCCGACGCGAGACCACCGTCGCGGTCAGCCCACCGCGTAGGCGGTCGTCGACCCCTTGACCGGGGTCGAACCCCGAGTGACGGACACCCGGCACACGGCCCCCGAGGGGACCGGCCCGAGGTCGACGGTCTGGGTGCTCGTCGCGCTGCCGCCGGACCCCTGGAACCAGGGTCCGAGCAGTGGGTAGGTCTCGGTGGAGTCGACCGCACCGGCGTACCGGCCCCCGAACCAGCACCGGTTCTCCAGCGCGAAGTCGTACGGCACCACGGGATAGACGCCGCGCAGGTCGACCCGCACGCTCAACGGCTGCCCCGACGACGCCGGACCCAGGAGGGTCGTGCTGCCGCTGGCCGTTCCGGCGCCCGCGGCCGGAGCCAGCGCGACGAAGAGCAGCGCGCTAGCGGCGCTCGCGGCGAGAAGTCTCATGGTCATCCCTTCGGTCAGCCGGAGCAGACGTCGGTCTTGGCGGCCTCGGCGTAGCCGAGCTTCCACTTCAGCGGGGTCGTGCCGGGGTCGATGGTGTCGGCGTCCCAGATCGCGTCGGCGATGCACTGCTGCCCGGCCGCGTTGGGGTAGACCCCCATGCCGGAGGTGGTCTGGCTCCAGTCGACGAGCACGCCCAGGCTGGCCGGCAGCAGGTAGTTCGGCTTGGCCGTGCCGTCGGAGCCCTCGACGAACCACGTCGTCGAGCACCCGAAGTTCACCTCGGGCGAGTCGTGCTGGTGCACGGCGCCGCTCTCCTCCGGGTGCTCGACCCTGGTCTTGATCGTCACCTTCATGGTCATGCAGTGGCTGGCGAACTTCGGGTAGACGTCGACGAACACGTAACGCGACCCGTTCGGCCCCTGCTGGAACGGGGCGAGCGCGTTCTTCACCGTCGTGTTGAGCTTCTGGAACGCCTGGTCGATGGCCAGCAGCGCCGCCGCCAGCTGGGCCCAGCGGGCCGCGCACGTCGGGATGGTGTCGATGAGCGAGACGCACAGCTCGGTCACCTCGTCGACGATGTCCACCGCGCGCGGGTAGGGGTTCGCATACCCGGTCACCGCCACGACCAGGCCGGGGCGCTGCGACGCCATGATGCGTTCGGTCTGGAGCAGCGAGGTGTAGTTGTTCGTCATCCCCGACCAGACGGACGAGTTCGCGAGCACCGCACTCGCACAGGCGGCCCCACCGGCGAAGTCGTGGTCCTTCACCTTGTCGAAGCAGGAGGCGACCAGGTCGACCACGGTCGAGTTCTGCTCACCCAGGGTGAGGGTATGCAGGTCCGGCCGGGAGTTGTAGGCGCTGGCCATGCCGCCCCCCGACAGGTAGGTCGCGGAGGTGGTGCCGTTCTTCGACTGGTTGTACAGGCACCATCCCGGCGCGACGAGGTGGTCGGCGAGCAGCCGTTCCGGGAACCGCTTGGTGTTGTCGTCGAGCTTGTTGCCGGCCGGCACGTCGTCACCGCTCGCCACGTAGATCCGGCAGCCGGTCGCCCCCGCGGCGGTGGGTGCGGCGGCCAACGCGCCCACGAGGGCGAGCAGGGCCACGGCCAGGAGGGCCACCCATCGCTGGACGGGGCGGACCCGGCGGACGCCGGGCTCCGTCGGCCTGCTCACGGCGCCACCGTCGTCACGCGCAGGCCGCCGACGTTGTTGACCTCGCTGAACTCGGAGATCTGGTTCGCCGGGTCGACCGACACGTCGAAGTCCACGAACGACGGCAGGGCCGCCGTCTTGGCGTGCGCCACGACGGTCACCTCGGTGCCTCCGCCCGGTGCGAAGCCGGTGGCCGGCACCGTGCACAGGATCTCCGGCGCGGTCGAGAGCAACGGGAAGGCGGGGTTCGCCCCACAGACCACGCCGGCGGTCGCCGCGACGCTGACCAGGCTCAGCTCGTTGGCGCCCCGGTCGAGGTCGACGGCGATGACGACGTCGTGGGGCGCGGGGTCACTGGCCGTCGACTGGTCGCCGACGTTGGTGACGACGAACTGGTAGGTGACGTCGCGGTCATTCACCGTCGGGTTGTTCGTCGCCAGCACCTGACCCAGGAGAAGGTCGATGCAGGTGGTGCAGGCGACGTGCGTCACCGAGGTGACCTCCGTGGCCGCGTTGTTGGCCTCGTTGGTCTCCAGGATGGCGTCGAGCGGGTCGGCGGTGACCTTCACCGTCAGCTGGGCCGGGGCGTTGGCCTGGATCTGGAGCTTGAGGGTCAGCAGTGTGGACTGGCCGGCGAGGAGGTCGCCGACGCAGGTGACGACCGCGTTCGCGTTGCTGGTGGTGCACACGAACCCCTGCGAGGCGAGCGGTGCCTGCAGTATCACCCCGACCGTGGGCAGGACGACGCGGACGACCACCTGGTGGCCCTCGGACGCCTTGGCGTCCTGCGACCCGCCGTTCGTGACTGTCGTCGTGTAGGTCACCAGGTCGCCCTCGGCCACGGGGTCGGGGGTGTCGGTGATGTCGCCGACCGCGAGGTCGATGGCCGAGCCGGTCACCGAGGTGGTCACGCTGGAGGTGTTGTTCAGCGTCTGGTCCTCCACCACGCAGTCGGCGC
>JBDSYO010000283.1:0-3503 GCA_039925625.1 Lapillicoccus sp.
GCATCGCCCGGGCCTACCTCACCGGCGGTGGCCTCGAGGAGTATGCGCGGCTGGGCTCGGTCAGCGGGGTCACCCTGCCCGGGGGGCTGGTCGACGGCGACCAGCTGCCGGCACCGGTCTTCACTCCCACGAGCAAGGCGCCGATGGGCGAGCACGACCTGCCCATGACGCGCGAGGAGGTCGCCGCCCTCGTCGGCCCCGAGGTCACGGCCCAGGCCGACGCCCTCACCCGGCGGATCCTGTCCCGTGGCAACGAGATCGCTGCCGAGCGCGGCATCCTCATCGCCGACACCAAGGTTGAGTTCGGGGTCGACCGGAGCTCGGGAGAGCCCGCACTGGTCCTCGCCGACGAGGTGTTGACGCCGGACTCGTCGCGGTTCTGGCCCGCCGAGCAGTGGGAGCCGGGCCATCCGCAGCCCTCCTTCGACAAGCAGTTCGTCCGCGAGTGGCTGACCTCGCCCGCGAGCGGGTGGGACCGGTCGTCCGGAGCCCCGCCGCCGCTCCTGGCCGACGAGGTCATCGAGCGCACCCGCGCGAAGTACGTCGAGGCCTACGAACGGCTGACCGGCCGCCGCTTCGACTAGTCCCCACCGATACTCTGGGGGCGCTGCCCCCGCGACCCTCAGGAGCCCCGCTGCACATGGGACGCATCGTCGTCGACGTCATGCTCAAGCCCGAGATCCTCGACCCGCAGGGGCAGGCCGTCGCCCGGTCGCTGCCGCGGCTCGGCCTCGACGGGTTCACCGACGTCCGCCAAGGCAAGCGGTTCGTCCTCACGGTCGACGGCGAGGTCACGCCGGAGCACCTCGCCCACGCCCGCACCGCGGCGGAGACACTGCTGTCGAACCCCGTCATCGAGGACGTGGTCTCGGTGCACGTGGTGCCTGACGACGCTGACGACGCTGACGACGCTGACGACGCTGACGACACCGACGAGGCGGACGCGTGAGGGTCGGCGTCGTCACCTTTCCGGGCTCGCTCGACGACCGCGACGCCGCCCGGGCCATCCGAGCCGCCGGCGCCGAGGCGGTGCCGCTCTGGCACGGCGACCGCGACCTCCATGACGTCGACGCCGTCGTTCTTCCCGGGGGCTTCTCCTACGGCGACTACCTCCGCTGCGGGGCCATCGCCCGGTTCGCGCCCGTCATGGACGTCCTCGTTCCCGCGGCCCGGGGAGGCCTGCCGGTACTCGGCATCTGCAACGGGTTCCAGGTGCTCTGCGAGTCACACCTGCTGCCGGGTGCCCTGATCCGCAACGATCACCGCAAGTTCGTCTGCACCGACCAGGCGCTCACCGTCGAGAACGCGTCCACGGCGTGGACCACCGATCTCACGGCCGGGGCCACCCTCACCATCCCGCTGAAGAACGGCGAGGGCGGGTTCGTCGCCGACGAGGCCACGCTCGACCGTCTGGAGGGCGAGGGTCGGGTCGTCTTCCGGTATGCCGGTGACAACCCCAACGGCTCCTACCGCGCCATCGCGGGCATCACCAACGAGCGCGGCAACGTCGTGGGGCTCATGCCCCACCCGGAGCACGCCGTCGAGCCGGGCTACGGCCCGTCGACCGACGGGCTCGCCTTCTTCACCTCCGTTCTCTCCCAGGCGGTCTCGGCGTGAGCGTCCACACCGTCGACACCGTCGACACCGTCGAGTCCGCCGCCACCACGGCCGACACGGCACAGCCGTGGCGTGAGCTCGGGCTCAAGGAGGACGAGTACGCCAACATCCGCGAGATCCTGGGCCGCCGTCCCACGTCGGCCGAGCTGGCGATGTACTCGGTCATGTGGTCGGAGCACTGCTCCTACAAGTCGTCCAAGGTGCACTTCTCGCTCTGGGGCGAGAACACCACCGACGCCATGCGCGAGAAGCTGCTCGTCGGCATCGGTGAGAACGCCGGCGTCGTCGACATCGGCGACGGGTGGGCGGTGACCTTCAAGGTCGAGTCGCACAACCACCCGAGCTACGTCGAGCCCTACCAGGGCGCGGCCACTGGAGTCGGCGGGATCGTCCGCGACATCATGTCGATGGGCGCCCGCCCGATCGCGATCATGGACCCGCTTCGCTTCGGCAACCTGCACCACCCCGACACCCTGCGCGTGCTGCCGGGCATCGTTGCGGGAGTAGGCGGTTACGGCAACTGTCTCGGCCTGCCCAACATCGGCGGCGAGGTCGTCTTCGACGACTGCTACCAGGGCAACCCGCTCGTCAACGCCCTCTGCGTGGGCGCAATGCGCGTCGAGGACATCCATCTCGCGTCCGCCCGTGGCGTCGGCAACCTCGTCGTGCTCTTCGGCGCCAAGACCGGCGGCGACGGCATCGGTGGCGTGTCGGTGCTCGCCTCCGAGACCTTCGCGGCCGGCGGCCCCACCAAGCGACCCGCTGTGCAGGTCGGCGACCCGTTCGCCGAGAAGGTGCTCATCGAGTGCTGCCTCGACCTCTACGCCGCCCACGTGGTCGCGGGCATCCAGGATCTCGGCGGAGCCGGGCTGTCCTGTGCCACCAGCGAGCTCGCGTCCAACGGCGACGGAGGTATGCGCGTCGCCCTCGACCTCGTGCCGCTGCGCGACGCGTCGCTGCGGCCCGAGGAGATCCTCATGTCGGAGTCGCAGGAGCGGATGATGGCGGTGGTCGAGCCGCAGCACCTCGATCGCTTCCTCGCGATCACCGACCGGTGGGATGTCGAGGCAACGGTGATCGGCGAGGTTACCGAGGGCGAGCGGCTCGTCATCACCTGGCACGACGAGGTCGTCGTCGACGTGCCACCGCGGTCGGTGGCCCACGACGGTCCAGTCTACCAACGCCGGCTGGCGCGACCGGCATACCTCGACCTGTTGCAGGACAACGGTGCTCACACCTTGGGCCGCCCCGCAACGGCCGACGACCTGCGCGAGACCCTGCTGACCATGCTCGGCTCGCCGAACCTCTGCGACAAGTCCTGGGTCACCCGGCAGTACGACCGCTACGTGCTCGGCAACACCGCCCTCGCCATGCCCGACGACGCCGGAGTGGTGCGGGTCGACGAGGCGACGGGGCGGGGCGTTGCGGTCTCCACCGACTGCAACGGCCGCTTCGCCAAGCTCGACCCGTATGCCGGCGCGCAGCTCGCGCTCGCCGAGGCCTACCGCAACGTCGCCACCGCGGGCGCCACCCCGCTGGCCGTCACCGACTGCCTCAACTTCGGCTCACCGGAGGACCCCGGCGTCATGTGGCAGTTCCGTGAGGCGATCAAGGGGATCGCCGAGGGGTGCCAGGTCATGGGGATCCCTGTGACCGGCGGCAACGTGTCGTTCTACAACCAGACCGGCGACGTCGCCATCCACCCGACGCCGGTCGTCGGTGTGCTGGGCGTCATGGACGACGTCTCCACCCGCACCCCCTCGGGGTTCCGCACCGACGGCTCGAGCGTGTGGCTGCTCGGCGAGACCCGCGACGAGCTCGACGGCTCCGAGTGGGCGCACGTCGTGCACGGCCACCTCGGCGGCCGGCCCCCGGTGGTCGACCTC
>JBDSYO010000284.1:0-12843 GCA_039925625.1 Lapillicoccus sp.
CCGACTTCGTCAAGCCCGTCGTCTACAACGTCTGTGCGGGCTACCGCCTGCACCACTACATCGGTACCGTCGGCCGTCGGCTGTTCCGCGGGGTCAGCGAGCAGGTCATCCTCGACCTGTTCACGTCGACCCTCGGCTACGACGAGAAGGTCTGCTACGAGGACCTCCCCACGGTCGGCCTCTCGAGCGACTACGTCGAGCGGGAGACCCGCCGTACGGTGGGCGCCCTGAGGGGCCGGGCCCGCACCTACCCCGGGCTCGAGATCAACGTGCCTACCCCCGAACACGTACGCCAGGGCACGCCGGAGGACACCCGGGCGGCGGTCGCTGCCGCCCTCGACGGCGGCGCCGACGGCCTCATCCTGTCGCGCAAGTACTCCGAGATGCAGCTCGACAATCTCTCCGCCGTCGGTCACGAGCTGCGTGACCGCGGCCTCGTCGACGCCTGAGGCGCACGACCTCCGACCGTTTCCATCTCTGCGGGCACCATTCCCAGCCCGTCTTCCCCCAGCACGTCCCAGCCCCAACCCGAGAACAAAGGAGTACGAGGGTGACTCGTCACAACCGCGGTATCAGCAAGCTCGCCGCCCTGACCGCTGCCTGCGCCGTGCCGGTCGTCCTGGCCGCGTGCAGCGGCAGCGCCAGCACCGGCACCACCGCCGGAGGCGCGTCCACCGGCGGCGGTGTCAACGCCACCGACACGGCGAAGGAGTTCTCCGTCCTTCTGACGACCGAGAACTCCCAGACGCCGGCGATCTTCAAGGCGCTCGCCGCCGGAGCGTGCAAAGCGCAGAACGACGCCCTGCCGCTCAAGATCGACCAGACGCCGAGCGCGAACATGCAGCAGAAGATCCAGCTGCTCGCCGGGCAGGACGCGCTCCCGGTGATGTTCGCGGCGGGTACGTCCCTCATCGCCCCCGGAGGCGACCTCGACAAGGCCGGCCAGTCCCTGAACATCAAGCAGGCCCTCACCGACGTCGGCGCGTTCGACCAGGTGACCGCCTCGGCCGCGTCGACCGTCGACAAGCTCTACAGCGGTGGGTTCCCGACGCTCCCGCTCCAGTCCAATATCGAAGGCATCTTCTACAACAAGAAGATCTTCGCCGACAACGGCATCACGCCGCCGACGACGATGACCGAGCTGACCGCCGCGGCGGCCAAGCTCAAGGCCGCCGGCGTCACCCCGATCACGGCGTCCGGCAAGACGGGCTGGACGATCAGCCGCTGGGTCGGCGCCCTGCTCTTCCGCTCGCTCGGCCCCGACGCGATGGCCGACATCAAGAGCGGCAAGGCCAAGCTCACCGACCCGGCCTACGTCGCGGCGGCCCAGCAGCTGCAGGACCTCGGCAAGGCCGGCTACTTCAGCGACGGCGTCACCAACATCGACTACGACACCGAGTTCTCGCAGATGCTCAACGGCAAGGCCGCCATGATGTACATGGGCAGCTGGTTCCTCGCCCAGGTCAACGACACCAAGCTGAACAAGGTCGGCGACCAGATCGGCTTCATGCCGTTCCCGGCGGTCGACGGCGGGAAGGGGTCGATCAAGGACGTTCCGGCCAACGTGGGCTCGCCGAACGCGATGTCGAAGAAGCTGTTCGGCCCGAAGGTCGGCGACTGGCTCAAGTGCATCGTCACGAACTACGGCACCGCGTCGCTCAAGGACCAGGGCTCCTTCTCGGGTCTCAAGGTCAACACACCGGTGGACGCCCTGCCGCCCCTGACCAAGCAGATCCAGGACACCATCAGCTCGACCACGTCGAGCGTGCTGTGGTTCGAGGCCCTATTCAACGCGAAGGCCAACACGGACGCCAGCAACAACGCGGCGCCGCTGCTGACCGGCAACATGTCGGCACAGGACTACATGGCCAAGCTGCAGGCGGACCTCGACGCCAAGTGAGGGTCCCCCTCACCGGCGGCGACGCGGGCCTCCCCCCGGGTCGCCGCCGGACCATGACGCATACCCCAGGGTGGTGAACGTATGAATCACGTGCTCGGCAACAAGAGGGCCATCGCGGTCTTCCTCGCGCCCGCGCTGCTCGTCTACATCGGCGTGATGATCGTGCCGATCGTCTGGTCCTTCGCCTACGCCTTCTTCAAGGGCAGCCCGATCCTCGGGTTCGAGCCGAACGGGCTGGCCAACTTCACCAAGCTGTTGACCGACGACGTCGTGCGCACGGCGACGGTCTTCACCATCCAGTACGCGGTCGTCATCACCATCGGCCAGGTCATCCTGGGCTACCTCTTCGCGCTGCTCTACGTCTTCGTGCTGCGGCGGTCGTCGACCGTCGTGCGCACCCTGGTGTTCTTCCCCGTGGTCCTGCCCACGGTCGCCGTCAGCCTGCTGTTCAGCCGGATGTTCCAGGTCGCACCCCAGGTGGGCCCGGTCAACGCGCTGCTGGGCCTGGTGGGCATCGCGCCGGTCGACTGGTTCGACAGCGGGGCGCACGCGTTCGTCGTCATCGTCGTCATGGACCTCTGGCGCACGATGGGCTTCTACGCAGTCCTCCTGTACGCCGGGCTCATCGAGATCCCCGAGGAGGTCATCGAGTCGGCGCGGCTCGACGGCGCCTCCGGCTGGAAGCTCGTGCGGCACATCGTGCTCCCGATGTCGATGCCGGTGCTGTTGTCCTCGCTGATCTTCAGCCTCAACTCCGCCTTCAAGGTGTTCGACTCGATCTTCGCGCTGAACAACGGTGGGCCGGGCACCGCCACGACCCCGTTGAACCTCTACATGTTCCAGACGTCGTTCATCTACAGCGACTACGGCTACGGCAGCACTATCGCGCTGCTCATCACCGTGCTCTGCCTGTCGGTGACGCTGATGGTGTTCCGTTCCTCCCGCCGCGACCTGAGCAAGGCCTGACGCCATGACCGTGATCGACCAGATCGACGACTCCGTCCTCCCGGCCACCCGCACCCCGGCCCGTCGGCCGCGCCGCCCCGTCGGCCAGGTCAGCCGACGCACGCTCGTCAAGGTGATGCTGGGGCTCATCCTGCTGGTGGAGCTCTACCCCCTCTTCTGGATCCTGGCCAGCTCGTTCAAGACCCAGGACGAGTTCCTCACCCAGCCGCTCTGGTCGCTGCCCTCGATGTTCAACTGGGACAACTACGTCCAGGCGTGGACGGTGGGCAACCTCGGCCGTAACACCGTGAACAGCCTCATCGTCACCATCCCGTCGATGCTCATCATCCTGGTGCTCGGCAGCGCCGCGGCGTTCGCACTCGAGGTGATGCTCTGGCGGGGCCGCAACTCGGTGCTGCTGTTCGTGATCGGCGGCATCATGGCGCCGATCCAGATCATCTTGTTGCCGCTGTTCACGATCTACTTCAAGACCGGGCTGTCCAACAGCTACTGGCCGATGATCATCACCTACGTCGGCCACGGCCTGCCGCTCGCGGTCTTCCTCATGGCGACCTACTTCCGGTCGGTGCCCCGAGAGCTGTTCGAGGCCCTCGCCCTCGACGGGGGCGGCCCCTACCGGGCGTTCTTCACCGTCGGGCTCCCGCTGGTGCGGAACGGTCTCTTCACGGTGGCGCTGCTGCTCTTCTTCTCCATCTGGAACGACCTGCTCATCGCGTTGACCTTCAACGTCACCGACGAGTTCTCGACGATCCAGGTGGGCCTGCTGCACTTCAACGACGAGTTCGGGTCGGTGGCCTACGGGCCGTTGTTCGCCGCGATCAGCCTCACCGTGTTCGGCACCCTCGCGGTCTACCTCTCGATCAACCAGCAGGTCATGCGGGGCCTGACGGCGGGCTCGGTCAAGGGATGAGCTCCCCGCTCGTCGTCGACGCGCACACGCACGTCTGGGCGCACTGGCCCTACCAGCCCGAGGTGCCCGACCCGCAGACCCGCGGCGGCGTCGCTAACCTCCTCCTGGAGATGGACGGCGCCGGTGTCGGCCACGCGCTCGTCGTCGCGGCCGGCATCCCCGGCGCGGAGTCCAACAACGACGACGTGGCCGCAATGGTGGCGGCCCACCCCGGCCGGCTGTCCATGCTCGCCGACCTCGACAGCACGTTCGGCCCCGGTTACCACGCGCCCGGTGCGGGCGACCGGTTGCGGGCGGTAGTGGATCGGTATGCACCACAGGGGGTCTCGCACTACCTGGGCCTGCAGGACGACGGATGGTTGGAGTCGGACGAGGGGGAGTCGTTCCTGACCGTCGCCGAGGCGGCGGGCCTCGTCCTCAACCTCGCGGCGCGGCCGGTCTGGGCGGCGTCCATCCGGGGAGCCGCGCGTCGGCATCCGGGCCTGACCATCCTCGTCAACCACCTGGGTCTCGTCATGCTCCATCCGGGCGGCCTGGACGAAGGTCTGCGCCTCGTCCTCGACACCGAGCCCCTCCCCAACCTGCTGGTCAAGGTCTCCGGATGGCAGTACGGAACCGCTGAGCCGTGGGCCTACCCGTACGCCGCCCGCCTCGGTGTGGCCCGCGCGTTCTTCGAGACCTGGGGTCCGGACCGGTTGGTGTGGGGCTCGGACTGGCCCAGCATCCTGCCGCACCACACCTACCGGCAGGCGGCACGGCTGCTCGCGGAGCACGCGCCCTTCCTCAGCTCCGCCGACCGCGACATGGTGCGAGGCGGGACCCTGGCCCGGGTGCTTCGCCTTCCCGAACGGGTGCCGGCGTGAGCGCGGTGCCGACCCGCCCGAGGGTGGGTTTCGCGATGACGGTGGCGGCCCGCAAGCGCTACGTCTTCGAGGCGTCCGTCGCGCGGCTGGAAGAGGTCGCCGACGTGGTCTATCTGGACCTCGACGGCCCCGACCGGATGGCCGGCCCCCCGCCCACCGACGACGCCACCGTCGGCCGTCTGCGCGCGTTCGTGGCGGATCTCGACGCGCTGGTGGTGAGCTACGGCTCCCCCCGCGTCACCGCTGATGTCCTCGACGCCGCGCCCCAGCTCAGGCTCGTAGGCGACACGCACGGTGACCGCTTCGCCGAACGGGTGGACGTGGCGGCCGCCGAGACCCGGGGCATCGTCGTCGTCGACACGACGAACGGCTCGTCCGACCCGGTGGCCGAGTGGGCCCTGGCCCTGGCGCTGGTCGGGCTGCGCAACGCCGGGTCGTTCTTCCGTCGCCTGGTGGCGGGGGAGGTGCTCTGGGAGGACCGCACCCCTCTGCTCTCCGACCCGGGCTACCTCCGGGGTGAGCTCACGGGCAAGACCGTCGGTCTCGTCGCTCTGGGGCACGTCGGTCGCCGCCTCGTGGAGCTCCTTGCGCCCTTCCGCGTGCACGTGCTCGCCCACGACCCGGGCGCACCCGAGGTGCTGGCCGACGCTTACGGCATCGACCTCACGTCGCTCGAGAACGTCCTCACCCGGTCGGACGTCGTCGTCTGTCTCGTCCCCCTCACGGCCGAGACGCGCGGGCTGCTCGGTCGGGCGGAGATCGAGTCCCTGCGCCCGGGGACGGTGTTCGTCAACGTCTCCAGAGGGCAGGTGGTCGACACCGCGGCGCTGGTCGACCGGCTGCAGCGCGGTGACATCGTCGCCTGCCTCGACGTCGTCGACCCCGAGCCGCTGGCCGCCGGCTCACCGCTGCGCGCGATGCCCAACGTCTTCCTCTCACCGCACATCGCCGGGGTCACGGCCGACGCCGAGCCCCGGTTCGTCGACCTCATGGTCGACGAGGTGCTTCGTATGCTGGCCGGGCACCGTCCGCGACACCTGTTACGACCGCGCGACCCGCAGCTCATCCCCGACTCGACGACCAACGGCAAGGAAGGCGCGTGACGTGGACATTCTGAAGCCCGAGGTGCTGGAGCGACTCGCCGAGCAGGAGATCGAGCTGCCGTCGTGGGCGTTCGGGAACTCCGGTACCCGGTTCAAGGTGTTCACGCAGCGAGGGGTGCCGCGCGACCCGTTCGAGAAGATCGCCGACGCGGCCCAGGTGCATGCGCTGACCGGCCTGGCGCCCCGGGTCGCCCTGCACATCCCGTGGGACAAGGTCGACGACTACGCCGCCCTCAAGGCCCACGCAAGGGGGCTCGGCGTCGAGCTCGGCACGGTGAACTCCAACACCTTCCAGGACGACGAGTACATGCTCGGCTCGCTGACCCACGCCGACAAGACCGTCCGCCAGCGGGCGATCGACCATCACATCGAGTGCATCGGCATCATGGACGAGACGGGGTCCTCCGACCTCAAGATCTGGCTGGCCGACGGGACGAACTACCCCGGCCAGGGCGACATCCGCTCGCGACAGGAATGGCTGCTCGAGTCGCTGCACCAGATCTACGAGCACTTGGGCCCGCAGCAGCGGATGGTGCTGGAGTACAAGTTCTTCGAGCCAGCGTTCTACCACACGGATGTGCCCGACTGGGGCACGTCGTTCGCTCACGTGAGCGAGCTGGGCGACCAGGCCTTCGTCTGCCTCGACACCGGCCACCACGCCCCCGGGACCAACATCGAGTTCATCGTCGCGCAGCTGCTGCGCCTCGGGAAGCTCGGCTCGTTCGACTTCAACAGCCGGTTCTACGCGGACGACGACCTCATCGTCGGGGCGGCCGACCCCTTCCAGCTCTTCCGGATCCTCTACGAGGTCATCCGCGGTGGCGGCTACGGCCGCGACTCCGGGGTGGCGTTCATGCTCGACCAGTGCCACAACGTGGAGCGCAAGATCCCGGGCCAGATCCGTTCGGTGCTCAACGTGCAGGAGATGACCGCGCGGGCCCTGCTCGTCGACCGTGAAGCGTTGACGCAGGCCCAGAACGCCGGAGACGTGTTGGGCGCCAACGGGATCGTCATGGACGCCTTCTACACCGACGTCCGTCCCGGCCTCGCCACCTGGCGCGAGTCGCGCGGGTTCCCCGCCGACCCGATGCGCGCCTACGCCGACTCCGGCTACCAGCAGCAGATCGAGGACGACCGCGTCGGCGGCCATCAGGCCGGTTGGGGCGCCTGAGCTGCGCCGAGGCTGAAGCCTCGACCGTGCCCGACGACGGGCGTTGGTCCCGGAACTGGCTCTCTCCTGGCGCCAGCGGCGACCAACGCCTGCTGATGTGCACGGCGTGACTGACGCCCCCGTAGGATCGCGCCCGTGGTCACGGGGGACGAGCCGCCGCTGGTCACTCGCGCGCGCCCGACACGGCAGTCCGTGCGGCACTGGCTCGTCACGCGTCCCGTCCAGCAGTATCTGTACGCCGCGGGCGCGCTGCTGCTGCTGACCACCGGGCTGTTCGGTGGGCTCGGGAAGGTGGAGCCGCGGGAGCAACCCCTGGCTGTGAACGCCAGCCTGTCGGCCGCCCCGTTCACTGTCGTCGTGTCCCGCGCCAGCACGACCAGCGACCTCGGCTCGGTGGGGAAGTCCGAACGCGGCCGTTTCGTCAGCATCGTCGGCACCGTGCACAACGACACCGACGCCACCGTCGGTCTCGATGTCCTGCGCGCGGTCGTGAGGCTGACCGGCGTACCCGACGTCTTCCAGGCCTCCAGCGGTACGGCCGTGGGGATGAGTGACACTGCGCGCCCCTGGGGCGTCTACGTTGTCGCCGACAGCACCCTCCTCACCAGCGTCGGCCCGGGCCTGACCTACGAGGTCGTCTGGATCTACGAGCAGCGGGCCACGTCCCCGCCCGTGGCCTCGGTCGGGGTCACCGTCCAAGCGCACACCCTGCGAGCCAACACGGTGGACCAACAGGTGCAGTGGCTCGACCCGGCCGCCGTCGCGACCGGGACCCTTCCGCTCAAGGTGGTGCCACCCGCATGAGCCGGCGGCATCATGCGCTCACGTGGGTCCTCGTGCTCGTGGGTCTCGCCATCACCCAGGTGCTGCAGAGCCACACGCCCGCTCCCGCCGAGGCGTCGCGCCCCTATGAGCGAGCCGCCGCCGTCGGTGAGGTGGTACACCTGCGCGCAGGCGACCTCGTCGTCACCGGTCTGCGGGGCGGGAGGTCGGCTGTCGTCGACCCAGGCTCGGGGTTCCAGACCCCCGGTGTCGTCGCCGTCGCCGACCTGACGTGGACCCCCCGCACCACGACCGCGGCGCTGCGCGCCGGCCAGATCGAGGGGTCGGACGGACGCAGCTGGTCGTTCGGTGCGCGGGGGTCACGGGGCGGAATCGCCTGTCAGAGCAGCGTTCCCGGGATCACGGTGGTGTGTGCGGTGCTGGTGGAGCTGCCGGCCGACGCCCTCGTGGGAGCCACCCTGCACCTGCGGGCCGACGCCGACGACCGCTTCGACACCGAGGCGGTCGTCACGCTCGGCGTCACCGCCGACCAGGCGGCCGGCTGGGCCAAGGCGACGGCTCCCGTCAAGGTCGAGGCTCCCCATCCGGCCGGGCTCACGCCGTGACCACGTGGTGGCGACGCAACCGCCTGGCCCTCGTGCTCGTGCCCGTGGCCCTCGTCCTCGCCGCGGCGGGGAACGCCTCCCGGCTCGACGACTACTGGTGGTCGCGCGACCTGCACCAATCGGTTCGGCCCGGCGACGGCGGAACGGCAGCGGTGCGCACCGAGTACGACGACGGCACCCTGCAGTACCCCATCACCGCCGACGTGGCCCTCACGTCGGTCACCCGGGTCTCGTCGGTCACGCTCGACGGCCGGTCCCGGACCGTCACCCTGCCCGACGACAGCGCCCTGTGGCGGGTCGTCATGCACTGGACAGCCGACCCGTCCACGGTGCTGTCGGGTTGCCAGATCGGCATCCAGGGTGAAGACGGCCGGTTCTGGGAGAAGAGCTACCCCGACCTCCTCGACGCCGGGTCGACGACGCTGCCCTTCTCGCCGTGCGTCCCCGACGACACACCCGGACCCCAGGTCAAGCTCGACCTCAGCGGCATCCAACCGGCCAAGGTGGGCGAGGAGCGGCCGGCCGCCTACGACGTCACCGTCTACGTGTTGACCGCCGCCGACGCGGCGCCGGCCGAGGTGCGGGTCTGGTGGCTCCCACCGCTGTATGCGTGGCTGCCGGTCAGACGCTGACGACCGGCGCGGGCGAACCGCCTTGCTGCGGATCGTCTTCCGCGCCGGCTGAATCGGCTCGCGCGGCCTCCTGCCGGCCCACGACCCGGTCGACGGTGGCGGCGACGAGGACGATGAGGATGACCGTGTAGACCCCTCGGGTGACGACGCTGACCCACGGCGCGAAGGCCAGCCCGGTGTCCAGCGACCGGGGGCCGACGACCACGCGCAGCACCTCTGCTGCCGCGTACTCCGCGTAACGAGCCAGGAAGAAGACGAGGCAGAACAGCACGATGAGCAGGGCGCCCGAGGCGACGAGCAGCCGCAGGGCGTCGCCCAGGTCACCGAAGCGGCCCTTGAGGTCCTTCCCCACATCGACGGTGACCTTGCGGGCTGGGGCGGGCAGGGTGCGCAGGCGGGTGCGCGCCCGCTCTACGCGATGGCCCCAGGGGCCGGGCGGGCGCAGGCCGAGCGGCTTGCGATCCAGGGTGCGACCGAAGACCACCGCCCCGATCACCAGCCAGGCGACCGGTACGAGAAGCACGGCGGTGAACGACGCATACAGCCCGTAGGCCGCGTCGAGAGCCACGCGCAGCGGCGCCCCGAGTACACCCAGGGAGGTGACGAGGGCGTCGACGTGGTCGGTCACCCAGTGCACCGCGACGCGGTCGGCGACCCAGTCGCGGATCGCGGTCTTGCCCTGGTCGAACGAGCTCGCGACGGAGAAGAGCCAGAACACCTCGACGTAGCCCGCGGCAATGGCGAACGCGACGTGCCGGTCGGGCAGGCCCAGCTGGTTGAGCAGCCTGCGGATGGCGAGCGTGACGAGGATGACGACGACGAGGGCGGCGGTGGAGGACACGAGGAGTGCGCGGTCGGGGTTGACGGTGCCCCCGTGAAAGATCGAGGCGCTGCCGAAGATCTCGTCGACGACCGCGGCGTTGGTGAAGGCCTGCCGGTCCTCCTGCAGGTAGCCCTGGGTCGAGTAGAGCGTGAGGAACGGGATGAGCAGGCTGGCGACGAGCGCCAGCCGGCCGGAGAACCGGCCGGGGTCGCGCGAACCGCGGGACGAGAATCTCGCATGCCGGAGGCTGGGCCCGAGGCGGCGCAGCATGAGGATCAGGGCCAGCAGGGACGCGATCGGGGCCAGTGGCAGGATGAGCCCGGCGAGGGTCTCGTGCTCGCGGCTGACGACGACGGCCAGCCAGAGCGCCCCGCCGTGAGCTGCGGCCCCGAGCAGGTAGATGGCCAGGAGCCACGGCCAGTGACCCCCGAGCAGCCGGGAGCCGCCCACGAGCACGGCGGTGACGTCGCCCCGCAGCCCCCGCAGCCCACCCACGCCGGGGAGCCTAACCGGGGGAGCGCCCCGGGCGAGCACGACGGGTCAGGAATCGAGAGGCCCGGGCTCCGGGCCCGGGGCTAGCGTGGCCGGCATGGACATCCAGATCCACTACGCGTTCCTCCCGCACGACGACCCGGACGCGTCGCTGGCGTTCTACCGCGACGGGCTGGGGTTCGAGGTGCGCAACGACGTCGGGTATGCCGGGATGCGCTGGGTCACGGTCGGCCCGACCGGGGGTGGCGGGACCTCGATCGTCCTGCACCCGCCGGCCGCCGACCCCGGGATCACCGACGACGAGCGGCGCACCATCGCCGAGATGATGGCCAAGGGGACCTACGGCATCATCGCGCTGGCGACCGCCGACCTCCAGGGTGTCTTCGACCGGCTGTCCTCCAACGGCGCCGAGGTGGTGCAGGAGCCGATGGACCAGCCCTACGGGGTGCGCGACTGTGCGTTCCGGGACCCCGCGGGCAACCTGGTCCGGATCAACCAGGTCGACCCCTTCTAGGTGCAGCCAGGCCGGTTGGGCCAGCGATCCGCCGACCGTCACGGCGCGGAGGCAGCCCACCCCGTGAGGCCGACGATGCGGCATACGAGGATGCGGTGGAACGGCTTGTCGGCGTACTGGGGAACGGTGCGCGCCAGCCGGTCGGCGAGGTCGTCGACGACCTCCGCCGCGGGCGCCGGTTCGTGCCGCAGCTCGGCGCGTACCCACCACAGCCGCGACCAGTCCTGCGCATCCCAGTGCTCGATGAGCAGGGTGCCGCGCGGGTCGGCCTCGAGGTTGTCCTCGCGCTTCAGCCGACTCGAGGACTTCGGCTTGACCGTGTCGATGGGCACGCCGAGGTGCCCGTCGTCGGTGATGGCGAAGACGACCGGCTGCGGGTCGGGCCCGCGCGTCGGGTGGAGGGTGCAGAGCACCCCGTGCACCTCGGCGGCGAGCCGTCCGCGGGACTGCTCCTCGCCCAGCCGCATCAGCCGGCGCTCTCGCCGTGGTCCTCGAAGTGCTCGTACGGCCTGATGTCGTCCATGGTCTCGATCGTCTCGCTCACACGGACGTGGCGCACGGCGGGCAGCCGGCGGAGCCCACCGAGCCGGACGACCTCCGGGGGCGCACGACGTCGACCAACACCTCAGGTGCCGGCGCCATCTCTTCGCTGGTACCGCTCCAGGAGGTCGGCGTGGAGGGCTGTCGGGGGCTCGGTGCCGTCGAGGTGGGCGGTCAGGCTGTCGAGGATGCGGTGCCAGCCCGCGAGGAGGCTGGCCGGCCGGCAGTCAGGGTTGATGTGGTGCACGAAGCGCATGCGGGTGCCGTCGTCGTGGTGGTCGGCCAGCTCGAAGCTGACGGCGCTGTGCGGCCCTTCGAGGCTGTCCCAGTCCATGCGCAGCAGCGAGTCCTTCTCCACCGCGGTCACGCGGCCCGTGATTCCGGGGCCGGACTCCGTGAGCTCGACGAGGCCGCCCTCGTGCGGCTCGA
This sequence comes from Lapillicoccus sp., assembly GCA_039925625.1. Classification (GTDB taxonomy): domain Bacteria; phylum Actinomycetota; class Actinomycetes; order Actinomycetales; family Dermatophilaceae; genus Lapillicoccus. Next base: position 11,732 of record JBDSYO010000284.1, read on the forward strand.
GCGTCCCGGGAAAGAACCAGGCGGCTCGGTACTGCGGTGTCGTCAGGACCTCCCACACGCGGCGCCGGGGGTGGCCGTGGTCGCGGGTGAACTCGATGCGGCCACGGGAGGCGTCGAGCCGGCCGTCATTCGTCACGACCCGCTCGCGGGCAGGGGTCGACCCGTCTCCAACAGGGTCTTGAGCGAGCTGAGCAAGGTGGTGGCGCCCTGCTCGACCTGACCGTCGGTGTGGCTGCCGACCGGGATCCGGGAGTGCTCGATGGTGACCTGGGTCAGGTCGGCGCCCCAGAGTTCCAGCCGCCACGTGTAGAGGGACTCCTGGTCGTTCCTGACGTCGTCCGACCAGGTGGCGTTGAAGGTGTGGACGAGCAGCCGTCCGACCTCCACCTCCACCACGGTTCCGCGGATCTGCACGACGCCGACGTCGTCGACGTAGTCGAGTGCAGTCCCGAGTTCGAACGTGGAGCGGATGTAGGTCCCGAAGTACCACTGGCGGCACTCTTCCGGGTCGGTGAGGGCGTGCCACACCCGCTCCGGGGTGGCCTTGATGATGATGGCCGCGCGGACCGTGCGAGTGGTGGGGGTGGAGGTGGTGCTCGGCATCAGGGTCTCCGTATCGAGGTGCGTCTTGAGGCGGGTGAGCTGTCGTGCGCTCCGAGCGCTGTAGTCGTCCAGCCAGCGCTGCGCCAGCAGGAGGACGGGCACCGGGTTGAGGAAGACCAGCCGTTGTCGACCCTCCTTCCTCGAGGTGACGAGGCCGGCCTGTTCGAGGATCCTGAAGTGCTTGAGGACCGCGTGCTTGCCCAGGCTCGGAGCAGCGGTCCCCAGACTGCTCAGCGACTGACCATCGCCTTCGCGCAGGGCGTCGAGCATCGCGCGCCGGGTCGGGTCGGCCAACGCCTTGATCGTCTGGTCGACGGCGTCGTGCGGCACCTCGTCATCATGGGTGACCGAAGAGTCACCTGTCAACCGGCGGGTGCGCCCGCCGGGAGGGGACGGGTTGGCCACGGCCACTGTCGGTCACGCCCGCAGCGCGCCCGTGGTCAGGTCGATGCCGTGTGCCCCCGGGCAGAATCGAACTGCCGACACCCGCTTTAGGAGAGCGGTGCTCT
>JBDSYO010000285.1:0-7346 GCA_039925625.1 Lapillicoccus sp.
TTCCCTCACGTCGACGTGTTCGTCACGAGCGGAGGCTTCGGCAGCAACCTTGCTGCGTTCCTGCACGGCGTCCCGGTCGTTGGTGCGGGCCAGCGCGAGGGCAAGAACGACATCAACGCCCGGATCGGCTACAACAAGCTGGGCATCGACCTGCGCAGCGAGCGGCCGAAGCCGGCGGCCATCGTGAAGGCGGTCCGGACGCTCCTCGACGACCCGACCTATGCCCGGAACGTCGCCGACCTGCGCGCGGAGCTCCAGTCCTACGACCCGATCGGGATCATCGAGCAGAGACTCCTTCAGGAGACAGGAGCCCGCTGACGGCGGTGCCCACGCATACGACCGAACTCAGAAGGTCCCGCGTTTCCGGGGTCGTGGCCGCACGCACCGGCGAACATCTGAGTCCGGCGGGTAGGCGCGGAGGGAGCCTCAGGGACTAGGCGTGCGGGGGCTCCCACCCGGCCGGGCCGTCGGACCCGGCGGCATACGACTCCATCGGCACGGACCCGTCGGCCCAGACCTTCTGGTAGCCGGACACGATCCGCCAGCACTCCTCGGCGGCGTCGCCCCGCACCGTCAGCGTGGGGTCGCCGTCGAGGATGCCGGCGAGCACCTCGGCGTAGGGCTTGAGCACCGACTGATGGAGGTCGGCGGTGAGCGTGGACTGCTGCAGCCCGAGGGAGTCGTCGGCGGTGTTGGTCGTCAGGTGGAGCTCGAGCTGGTCGGGCGTGAGGTGCAGCACGAGCTGGTCGGCGGTGTCGTGGCCCGACAAGCCGTGAGGGACGTGCCGGACGTCGCGGAACGTGAGGATGATCGCCTTGCGCGCGTTGCCGACCGACTTGCCGGAGCGGAGCGTGATGGGGACGCCCGTCCAGCGCTCGTTGTGGACCTCGAGGGTGACCTGGGCCAGCGTCTCGGTGTGCCGGTCGGGGTCCACGCCCGGCTCGGCCGTGTAGTCGGGAACCGAGCGGTCGCCGACCGTGCCGGCGGTGTACTGCGCGCGGTGCGACGACGTGGCCGGGTCGCCGCCCCACGGCTGGGTCGCCCGCAGGGCCTGTGTCGTCATGTCACGCAGCTCCACCGGACCGATGCGTGCCGGCGGCTCCATCGTCACCAGGGCCATGACCTGCAGCAGGTGCGACTGGATCATGTCGATCATCGCACCGGCCTTGTCGTAGTAGCCGGCCCGGCCCTCCAGCGTGAGGGGCTCGTCATAGACGATCTCGATCGAGGCGATGTTGTCGGCGTTCCAGACCGGCTGGAAGAGGCGGTTGGCGAACCGCAGACTGATGACGTTGAGCACCGTCGAGACGCCGAGGAAGTGGTCGACGCGGTGGATGCTGGTCTCCGGCACCATGCTCAGGAGCGTGGCGTTGAGGGCGGTCGCCCCCTCGGCATTACCGCCGAACGGCTTCTCCAGCGCGAGCTGGGTGCCCTGGGGGACGCCGACCTGCTTGAGCACGTCGACCGCCTTCATGCTGATGGCCGGCGGAAGGGCGAAGTAGAGGACGAGGGGGTCGCTCCCGAGGCCGGCGAGCAGGGCCTTGACCGCGTCGGCGTTCGTGACGTCGGTGGTGACCCAGGTGGCCCGCGCGGCCTCCTGGTAGGCCGGGCTCTCCTTCGTCACACCGGCGTCCGTGAAGGCCTTCGTCACGGTGTCGCGCCACGCCTGCTCGTCGACCGGCCGGGCGTCGGAGCCGATGATCCGCACCGACCGCTCGGTGTCGCGAGCGAGCAGCGAGCCGAGCCCCGGCAGGAGCAGGCGCGAGGTGAGGTCGCCGGAGGCGCCCAGGATGCAGAGCGTGGTGGTCGTCATGGACGGTCCCCTCGGTCAGGTCGGTGTCGGCGGCGGGCTGGGTCGCAGCGACGCTATCGGGCCGGCCTGCACGCTGCTTGACAAGGCTGATGTCCTTTCGAGAGTGTGCTCTCGATAGAACTCTCTCGAAGGAGTGCAGATGGCCAACCCCTACGGCGATGTCGAGCTCGACGCCCGCGGTATGCGCGCGCTCGCCCACCCGGTGCGGCTCGCCCTCCTCACCCGACTGCAGCAGGGAGGCCCGTCGACGGCGACCCGGCTCGCGCCGCTGGTGGGCGCCAGCCCGTCGGTGGCTAGCTGGCACCTGCGACACCTGGCCGAGCACGGTCTCGTCCGCGACGACAGCGATGCCCAGTCGCGGCGTGAGCACGGCCGCGAGCGCTGGTGGGCCGCCGTCTCGCGCGGGTTCCGCTTCGCCGGGGGAGCGGACGCGCCGTCGGACGACGAATGGCAGGCGGCGACCGCGCTGACCCGGGTCATCGAGGCGGTCGAGGGCGACCTCGTGCAGACCTGGCGCGAGGAGGCCGAGCCGCGCCTCGAGCCGGCCTGGCGGCGGCTCAGCGGGCGGGCCAGCACGAGGATCCTCGCGACCGCTGACGAGCTGGCGACGATCGAGGCCGAGATCGAGCGGCTCCTCACCCCCTTCGTCCTCCGCAAGGACGCCCCGGCCGACACCCTCCCGGCCGGCGCCCGCGGCATCCGGATCCTGAGGCACGTCCTGCCCGAGGCCTTGTCGGACGAGGCGTGACGGCGGCCGAGATCCCGCGGCCCCTCTGGCGGGACCGCCGGTTCGCCACCTACTGGTTCGGGCAGGGCGTCTCCCAGCTCGGCGACCGGGTGTCGGAGCTGGCCCTGCCGCTGCTGGCGGTGACGATGCTCGCTGCCACGCCGGGGGAGGTGGGGGTACTCACCGCGGCCATCTGGGCGCCGAACCTGGCCTCGGTGGTCATCGGCGCGTGGGTGGACCGGCGGCCCAGCAAGCGGCGGCTGCTCGTGGTCGCCAACCTCGTGCAGGCGCTCGCCGCCGCGTCGGTGCCGCTGGCGTACGCCTCCGGGCACCTCAGCCTGCCGGTGGTCCTGGCCGCTGCCCTCGTCCTCGGGACCGGAGGCGTCCTCTACCAGACCTCGTACCCGACGTTCTTCGCTCGGCTGGTCCCGAGGAAGGACTATGTGCGGGCGAACTCCCTTCTCAGCACGACCCGTTCGGGATCCTTCATCGCCGGTCCGGCCATCGGCGGCGCGTTGATCAACACTGTGACGGCGCCGGTCGCCATGCTCGTCGACGCCGGGTCGTTCCTCGTGTCGGCGGGGGCCATCGCCTCGGTGCGCGTCGACGAGAAGCATGGACCAGACGCCGGCGAGGCCCGGACCCACGACGGCGGTGACCGGCTCCTACGCCGGGCCGGGCAGGGGCTGGTCTTCCTGTCGCGCCATCCCTACCTGCGGGTGTCCCTGGCCTGCACGACGACGCTCAACTTCTTCTCGTTCGTCGTCGCGGCGGTGCTCATCGTCTTCGCGAACCGCGAGCTCGGCCTCGACGCGGCGCAGATCGGGCTCGCGCTGGGCCTCGGCGCGCTCGGGGGGCTGGTCGGGGCTCTGGCGGCGCCTCGGCTCGGCCGGATCATCGGTACCGGCCGCACCGTCGTCGTCGGGGCCGTGCTGTTCTCGGCGCCGTTCGCGTTCGTCCCCCTCGCCGGCGACGGGACGGCGGCGAAGGTCGCGCTCCTCGCAGTGGTCGAGGGGGTGAGCTCGGTGGGCGTGATGCTCTTCGACGTCAACGTCAACTCGGTGCAGACCGCAGTGACGCCCGACCACATGCGCAGCCGGACGGCCGGGGCCTTCGCGACGGTGAACTACGGGATCCGCCCGCTGGGCGCGCTACTCGGCGGGTTCGCGGCGACGTGGGTGGGCGTGGGGCCGACCCTCATAGCCGCCGCGGTAGGGGGCTGCCTCTCCGTGGTGTGGCTGGTGCGCTCCCCGCTTCTCGCCGTGCGCAGTGTCGCCGACCTGGAGCCCGTCGACGTGCCCGGCTTCGCCGTCCTCACACCCGGCCATGCAGGTCAGGACGGGGGGAACGCACCCGAGGCGCCCAGCCGGTAGGCCAGGTCGGGAGCGACGAGGCGCATGTACTGGACCGAGGGGTGCAGGTAGTCACCCTTGAGCACGGTGTCGTGCATCGTCGTGAAGAGGGGGCAGCGACCGTCGACGCAGTACCAGGGCAGGGTGTCCAGGAACGTCGCACCCGTGACGCGACGCTCGGCGTCCTGGGTCTGCTGCCACCACGTGGGTATGCCGGTGACGCAGCGCCCGGGCGACCCGCCCGGCCGGTAGCAGTCGACGAAGGCGACACCGGGGATGGACGGCGAGACGATGACCACCCGGCCGGCACTGCCGGTGACCTCGTCGACGAAGGCTTGGTCGGCGGCGCGCCACTCAGCGGCTGCCGCGTCGCCCGTGGCCTTCGACTTCAGCTTGGTGGCCCAGGCGTAGGTCTCGACCATCATCACCAGGGCCGGCTTCGCGGCCTTGATGTGGTCGATGACGGCCCGCCGGTGGTTCACGCACGGCACCGCCCACTCGTCCTTGCCGAAGTCGGCGTCGACCCCGTTGACCGCGCAGGCGATCTTCGTCATCCCGCGCACCCGGTAGTCGTGCCCGTAGGCGGCGACGACCGCGGCCAGCAGGGGTATGCCGAGCGAGTCGCCGAACACGTCGATCTCCGGGCCGTCGGGGTTGCCGAAGGTGCAGGACGTCGGGTCCTTCGGGACCGTGGCGACGCAGGCCGCCATCCCGGGGCCCTTGTCCTGCGTCGTCGCCCACTGGTCGACCGAGGGGGTGAGGTCGGCCGGCCAGGAACGAGCGGCCAGCGCGCCCGACAGCCCCGCCTGCAGCGCCGACCCGGTGGCGCCGAGCGGCACCGGCGCCGCGGTCGTGGCTGTGGGGGTCGGCGTGGGGCTCGGGGTCGACGAGGACGCGACGGAGGTCGGGGTCGGCGTGGTGGCGGGGGCTGGCGCCGGCTCCGCCGACGGGGCCGGGATGGGTCCGGCCACGGCCACGGCCACCGGGTCGACCGGGTCCGCGGCCGCGCCGGCCAGCACGGGGGACGCGGCGAAGCCCAGGCCGGCCACCACGAGGCATACGGCCGCGGTGGCTCCGGCGACCATGCGCCGCCGGTGCCCGGCCCACCACGCCCTCCACGCCAGAGGACCGCCGCCGGTGCCGGGGGCGTCGAGGAGCGGACGCTCGACGAGGGCGTAGGTGGTGGCCGCCAAGGCCAGGGTCGCGAGGACGACGACGACGCGGAGGGCGGGGCTGACCGGGACGAGCGCCGACAGGACGACGAGCAGCGGCAGGTGCCAGAGGTAGACGCCGTAGGAGACGTCGCCCAGCCACCGGCTGACCGGGTTGGTGAGCAGGGCGGCCCCCGCCGGTTCGGCGCCGAGACCGGCGGTCAGCACCGCGAGCGCGCCCACGACGGGCAGCAGCGCGGCGGGCCACGGAGCGGTCAGGTCGCCGAGGCCGAGGAAGGCGACCGCGACGACGGCGAGGCCTCCCCACGACAGGGCCGTGCGAACGCCCGCCGGCAGCCGGAGGCCGGTGGGCGCGAGGGCGGCCAGCAGGGCCCCCGCTCCCAGCTCCCAGGCGCGGGTGAACGACGAGTAGTACGCCGTCACGGCATCGAGGTCCGCTCGCCCTGCGGCATAGGCCACCGACCCCGCGACGACGAGGGCCGCGAGGGCCACGAGGGCGCGGCGGTTGGTGCGCAGGTGGCTGCCCACCGCCGCCGTCGCGACGAACAGGGCCGGCCAGACGAGGTAGAACTGCTCCTCGACGCCGAGGGACCAGAAGTGCAGGACGGGCGACGGAGCGTCGCCGAGGGCGAAGTAGTCGCTGCCGACCTGGGCCATGTGCCAGTTGGCGGCGAACAAGGCCGCCCACACGGCGTCCTCCCGGACCAGGGCGGCCCGAGGCGCCGAGAAGGCCCAGCCGGCCACGAGCACGGTGACGCCGAGGACGAGCAGGGCCAGGGGCAGGATCCGCCGCGCCCGCCGGGCGTAGAAGTCGCGCAGCACCCGCCCCCACCGCGGCCGGCCGACCGCCGACGCGGAGGCGCGCTGGAGCACCCCGGTGATGACGAACCCGGAGATGACGAAGAAGACATCGACGCCGAGGTAGCCACCGGCCGGCCAGCCGGTGACGTGGGCCGCGACGACGCCCAGCACCGCCACCGCCCGCAGGCCCTGGATGTCGGCGCGCCGACTCCCGGCGGGACCGGCCGACGAGGGGGCACTCACGTGGGCCAGGATGACATCGCGACGTCGATCGTGCTCTCGAGAGGTGTCTAGCGGTCACCCTAGAGACGCGTATCGAGCCCGATCCCTCACCCGGCGGCTTCGAGGTCCAGCAGGTGGCGCTGGCTCGCCGTGCCCCCGGCATACCGCGTCAGCGCGCCGCCTCGGCCGTCTCAAGAACTCCGCACGTGATGACTTGTCCGCGGGCGGATCCGATATGTCCGTCGACTTCTCATCACGTGCGGGGTTGTTGGTCGTGCGCACGAGCGTTGTCCAGTGACGTCCCTAGAGACGCGTATCGAGCCTGATCGTCACCCGGCGGCCTCGAGGTCCAGGAGGTAGCGCTTGGCGGCCGTGCCCCCGGCATACCCCGTCAGTGCGCCGTGGGCGCCGACGACCCGGTGGCAGGGCAGGACGATGCAGAGGGGGTTGGCGCCCAGCGCCGAGCCCACGGCACGGGCCGCCGACGGCTTCCCGATCCGGTCGGCCAAGTCGCCGTAGCTGGCCCGCGCTCCCCACCCGACCGTGCGCCCGAGGGTGGTGAGGACGGTGCGCTGGAACGGTGTCGCGAGGGCGAGGTCCGTGGCGAGCTCGAAGGTATGCCGGCGCCCGGCGAGGACCTCGTCGAGCTGGCGCCGCACCGGGTCGAGATCGCCCGGACGGCGCAGGATGCGCGGCGACACCAGGCGCCCGATCCGCTCGAGCAGCGCATCCTCGGCCGCGTCGTCGGGCACGAAGCGGGAGGCGATGAGCGCGCCGGAGTCGTTGCGGGCCAAGAGAATCCGACCGACCGCGGTATCGGTGACCGCGTACGCGACGTCGGCCGCGCCGAAGGTGGGGGGCGCTACCGCCGGCGACCAGGACTGCAGGCGCTGCTCGAGGGAGGTCGGAGATGTCATCGGAGGCTCGCTCTCAGGGTCTTGAGGCCGTCGCCGACGAGGCGGCGGCTCATCGTGGGGGTGGTGCCGAGCAGCTCGGCGATCGAGGGGTGGTCGAGGTCGCCGACGTACTTGAGGACCACCGCCTCGCGCTGCCGCTCGGGGAGGGCGGCGACGCCGGCCCAGAGGGTGCCGTCGACGAGGGCCGCCTCGGGTCCGTCGACGGGGGCGCCGGACCGTTCCAGCACCGCGTCGTCGTCGGTCGGGACCGCCCGTCGACTCCGGGAGCGGTGCACGTCCATGGCGCAGCGGTGGGTGATGGTCAGGAGCCAGCCGCGCAGGTTGGTGGTCGAGCGCAGGCCC
>JBDSYO010000286.1:0-3783 GCA_039925625.1 Lapillicoccus sp.
CAGGTCAGACGGGGTGGGGCAGGTGGGGCTTGAACCCACGACCGACGGATTATGAGTCCGCTGCTCTGACCGGCTGAGCTACTGCCCCTGAGCGCGCCGAGCCTACCCATGGCCAGACCCGCCAGTCCCGCCAGTCCCGCCAGTCCGGTCAGTCCCGATCTCACAGGCGACGCGTAGCAGCGCCTCATGCCGCACTCAGCCGGACACAGGCGCTACCGATCTCCCCGAGACGATGCCGACAGCCGCCCCCCGTCAGATGGGAGATGACCCATCACCCAGCTGAAGGAGACACCACTCGTGTTGAGCACCAAGACGATCTTCATCGCCGGGGCCGGTATGGCGGCGGCCGCCGGTCTCGCCCTGGCCGGCGCGTCCCTGGCCGGCGCGTCCCTGGCCGGCGCCGAAAGTGTGCCGACGGCAACGAGCGCCGGATATGGATACGGCCACACCGGCGGTAACCGCGGCGAGGGCGGGACCAGTGCAGCCAACGGCAACACCGACCCGAGCAAACCGATGCGCTCCGACGAGCAGCTGCTCACCGGCGACGTCGCCGCCAAGGTGACGGCGGCCGCCCACGCCAAGGAGCCGGGCGCCACGATCGAGCGCGTGGAGACCGACTCCGAGGGGGTCTACGAAGCGCACCTGGTCCGCGCCGACGGGACGCACGTCATCGTGCAGGTCGGCGCGGACTTCGCGGTGACCAACGTCCAAGAGCATGCCGGCGGGCCTGCCGGGGGGCCTGGTGGAGGGAAGGGCCGCGGCGCCGGCGGGCGGCCTCCGGCCGGGGGCACGGAGGGCGGTCAGGCGCCGTCGGCGTCAGGGTCGGCGACGGCCGGCTGACCTAGCCGCACCCCTCGGCCGGCGGGCCGGCGCGTTCTCTGTTCCCCCCTGGGAGGGCGCGCCCGGTCCGCTCCGTGGTGCTGATGGTGCAGACGTGCCGGATGAGGCACAATGATCGGGTACGCGGCATACCGCCGGTTCTCGCAGCGAGGTTCGTGGGGAAGACGTCCCTCGCACACGAAGGAGAACCGGATGGCACCGCGCTATGACGCGACGCCGCGCTCGACTCGGGGCGTGGTCTACATCCATTCCGCCCCGGCCTCGTTGTGCCCGCACATCGGCTGGGCGCTCGAGTCGGTGCTCGGCCGCCGGATGTCCCTCGACTGGACCCCGCAGCCCGCGGGCCAGCGGCTGGTGCGGGCCGAGGTGTCGTGGGTCGGCGACGCCGGCACCGGCGCTCGGGTGGCCAGCGCGCTGCGCGGTTGGGACCACCTCCGCTACGAGGTCACCGAGGAGCCGTCGCCGGGCACCGACGGGTCGCGCTGGTCCCACACGCCCGGCCTCGGCATCCACCACACGTGGGTCTCGGCGAGCGGCGACGCCCTCGTGCACGAGGACCAGGTGCGCGCCGCCCTCGCCCGCGCCGCCGGTGACGCCGCCACCCTCACCGCCGAGCTCGACGCCGTGCTCGGTGCCGCCTGGGACCGTGAGCTCGAACCCTTCCGGTATGCCGGCGACGGCGCCCCGGTGCGCTGGCTCCACCAGGTGGGCTGACCGAGACAGCCCAACCCCTCGTCAGGCGTTGGTGAAGACCAGCGCCACGTTGTGGCCACCGAACCCGAACGAGTTGTCCATCGCGGCGATGTCACCGTCCGGGAGGGTCCGGTGCTCGCCCCGGACGACATCGAGGGCGATCTTCGGGTCGAGCTCGTCGATGTTGATCGTCGCCGGGGCCTTGCGGTCGCGGATGGCGAGGATGGTGAACAGCGCCTCGAGCGCGCCCGCCGCCCCCAGCAGGTGCCCGGTCATCGACTTGGTACCGCTCATCGGGATGCCGTCCGTGGCGTCGCCGAAGGCCCGGACGATCGCGTTGGCCTCGGCCACGTCGCCCACCGGGGTCGACGTCGCATGGGCGTTGATGTGCGTGATGTCGGTGGTCGTCAGCCCCGCCCGCTCGACCGCCTCGAGCATGGCCCGCGAGGCTCCGGCGCCCTCCGGCTCAGGGGCGGTGATGTGGTAGGCGTCGGATGACATGCCGACACCCGCCAGCACGGCGTAGATCTGCGCGCCGCGGGCCTTGGCGTGCTCTTCCGTCTCGAGCACGACCACGGCCGCCCCCTCGCCGAGAACGAACCCGTCACGGGCGGTGTCGTAGGGGCGCGAGGCCCTGGTCGGGTCGTCGTTGCGCGTCGAGAGGGCCTGCATCGCCGCGAACCCGGCGATCGGCAGGGCGTGGATGGCTGCCTCGGTGCCCCCGGCGACCACGACGTCGGCCCGGCCGGAGCGGATCATCTCGACCGCATACCCCATGCCCTCGGCGCCGGACGCGCAGGCGCTGACGGGGGTATGCGCACCCGCCCGAGCCCCGAGGTCGAGCGACACCGCCGCGGAGGGTCCGTTGGGCATGAGCATCGGCACCGCTAGCGGATAGACGCGGCGAGGACCCTTCTCGCGCAGGTTGTCCCACTGGTCGAGCAGGGTCCAGACCCCGCCGATGCCGGAACCCATCACCACGGCGAGCCGCTCCGGCTCGACCTCGGGCTTGCCGGCGTCCTCCCACGCGGCCCGGGCGGCGATGAGGGCGTACTGCGACGACGGGTCGAGCCGCTTGATCTCGTGGCGGGCCAGCACCTCGCTCGGCGGCACCGCCAGCTGCGCCGCGAAGGTCACCGGCAGCTCGTACTTCGTCACCCAGTCGGCGTCGATGGTGCGGGCGCCCGAACGTCCGGCCAGGACGCCCTCCCAGGTGTCGGTGATGTTGTCACCGAGAGGGGTCGTCGCGCCGAGGCCGGTGACGACGATGCGCTGGTCGCGGGGGGACGACATGGGGGCTCCTTGGGCGTCGTTGCTGGAGAGCGGGTACGACCAGCAGCGTATGCCGCACGGCCGGGTCCGCGCCTCGCGACAGACGACGGCGGGGTAGGACGGCTCGGATGAGGAACCGTTCTACCCCGCCGTGGGGGCTACCGGCGAGTCACCGCCGGCGATGCCCCGTGCTCTGTCAGGCCTCGGCCTGGGTCAGGCCTGGGCTCCATGGATGAAGCTGACCGCGTCGCGCACCGTCTTGAGGTTCTTGACCTCGTCGTCGGGGATCTTCACGCCGAACTTCTCCTCGGCGTTGACGACGATCGTCATCATCGACAGCGAGTCGATGTCGAGGTCGTCGGTGAACGACTTGTCCGGCTCGACCTGGTCGGTCTCGATGCCGGTCTCCTCGTTGACGATCTCAGCGAGGCCGTCCAGGATCTCCTGCTCGCTCTGCGCCATGGGTGCTGCTCCTTCTGTTGGGGTCTGGGTCGTGCTGAGGCTAGGGGATGACTAGGGGATGACGATGACCTGGGCGGCGTAGACCAGGCCCGCGCCGAAGCCGATCTGCAGGGCGAGGCCACCGCTCGGGATCTCGTTCTGGCGCAGCATCCGCTCGGTCGCGAGGGGGATGGACGCCGCCGAGGTGTTGGCGGTCTCCGCGATGTCGCGGGCCACGGGGATGTCGGGCGGCAGCTTGAGCTGCTTGATCATCGCGTCGATGATCCGCATGTTGGCCTGGTGGGGGATGAACGCGTCGAGGTCGTCGATGGTGATGCCGGCCTTGTCGATCGCCTGCTGGGCGATCGGAGCCATGCCCCAGACGGCCCAGCGGAACACCGACTGGCCCGCCATGCCGATGGCCGGCCAGTCGCTCCCGGCCAGGCTCTTGCCCTCACCCTGCTCGTGGCGGAAGTCGGTCCACGGGTCGCGCTGGGAGATGAACTTCCACTTCTCGCCGTCGGAGCCCCAGATCGT
>JBDSYO010000287.1:0-3527 GCA_039925625.1 Lapillicoccus sp.
ACGCGGAGCCGCTGTCCTGCGCACTGCACGCCGTCGAGCGGGCGGGGATCACCTTCGACGACACGGTCGTCGTCGCCGGCTGCGGACCGATCGGCCTCGGCATGGTCGCCGGGGCGCGGGCGAAGAACCCCGCCCACGTCGTGGCCCTCGACCTCGCTCCCGCCAAGCTGGCGCTCGCGGGGGAGTGCGGCGCCGACGTCCTCATCGACATCCGCGACGGTGACGCCGTCGCCCGGGTGATGGAGCTGACGGACGGCTACGGCTGCGACGTCTACCTCGAGGGCACCGGTCACCCGTCGGCGGTGATCCAGGGCCTGTCGATGCTGCGCAAGCTCGGCACCTTTGTCGAGTACGGCGTCTTCGGCAGCGACGTCACCGTCGACTGGTCGATCATCAGCGACGACAAGGAGCTCGACGTCCTCGGCGCCCACCTCGGGCCGCACTGCTGGCCGGCCGCGATCCGGATGATCGAGTCCGGCTCCTTGCCGATGGAGAAGATCTGCAGCCACCAGCTGCCGTTGGAGCAGTTCGCGCGGGGCCTCGAGCTCGTCTCCAGCGGGACCGAGTCGGTCAAGGTCTCGCTGATTCCCTGACCCCTCGGTGCTCGGGGAAGGGCTCCATCGACGTCCCGTTCGACTCGGCTAGCGTCGCCCGCGTGACCACTACCGACGGCCGGCCCGACGACGTCCTCGACCGAGGGCTCGCAGACCGGCTGTACGCCGGTGTGGCGGCGCGGGTGGTGCGTGACGGTGACGTGGTGCACGAGGCCGTGCTCGGAGACGCGTTCAACGACGGCCTACGACGCGAGCCACTCCGGGACGGTGCGCTGTTCGACATCGCGTCGTGCACCAAGGCGGTCGCTACGACCGCGTCGGTCATGGCGCTGGTCACCCGCGGCGAGCTGTCCCTCGACGACCCGCTCGAGCGCTACCTGCCCTCGCCCGACGCCGCGATCACCGCGAGGCACCTGCTGACCCACCGCGCCGGTCTCGTCGAGTGGCAGCCGCTCTACCTCGGGTCGGCGACGCGCGAGGAGGCGGTCGCCCTGGCCTCCTCGCTGCCCCTCCGCTACCCGGTGGGGGAGGGCCGCCACTACTCCGACCACGGGCTGATCCTCACCGGGGCGGTCGTCGAGCGGGTGACCGGTATGCGGCTGGACGAGGCGGTGCTCGAGCTCGTCACCACCCCGCTGGAGATGACCTCCACCCGCTACGGGCCGGTGCCGGCCGAGCAGGCGGTCGCCTACGGCCACGGCGACGACATCGAGCAGGCCATGCTGCGCGACGGCGAGCCTTACCCCGTCACCCTCGAACGCACGCACACCGTCGCCTTCCGCACCGGCTGGGTGCGCGGCGAGGTGAGCGACGGCAACGCGTTCCACGCGATGCGCGGCATCAGCGGGCACGCCGGCATCTTCTCCACGCTCGACGACCTCACCCGGTTCGCCACCGCGCTGCTCGACGAGTCGCCGGTGTGGTCGCGGCCCGTCCTCGACGCGTTCCTGCAGCCCGGGCCCGACGACCAGGCCGTGGGCTTCTGGTGGCTCCCCGCGGCGGGCGGACCGGCATACGGGCATCCTGGCTTCACCGGCGCGCGGTTCCTCGTCGACCCAGCCGCCCGCTCGGTGGCGGTGCTGCTGTCCAACCGCCTGCACGTCATGGCTCCCGGGCAGCGCGTGCCCCCCGACATCGGGCCGCTCTGGCTGCAGTACCTGGCCGCTACCGGCTTCATGGCCTGAGCCTTCGGGTGCTGGTGACGCGGCCCCACGCAGGTCGCTACGGTAACGACGGCGCAGTGTCCAGCCGACGAACGGCACCTGAGGGACGAGGAGATCGGCCATGGCCGACACACAGCAGCAGACCAGCACCGACACGACGTTCCGTCTGATGTACTCCAGCCGAGACCGGGTATCGCCCGAGGATCGGCGTGACGAGTTCGCCAGCATCTTCAGCCAGGCGCGGTCGGACAACCAGAAACGCAAGATCACCGGAGCCCTGTTGCTCTCCGAGGAGTGGTTCGTCCAGGTGCTCGAGGGGGACGAGCCGGCCGTCCGGTCCCTCTACGCCGACATCGAGCGGGACCCGCGTCACACCGACATCCAGCTGCTGTCGGCGGAGCGGGTGCCGGAGCGGCTGTTCGCGCGCTGGTCCATGGCCGAGGTCGCGCTCGACGACTCCTTCCTGCCGCTCATCGCCCGGGTCAGCGAGCTGTCGCCGGCCGACCGTGGCCAGCGCCATCCGGAGCGGGAGGCGCTGCTCGCGGCCATGCGGCAGGCGCTGGACGACGCCGGCCACCCCGCCGACGTCCCGAGCGGTCCGACGGCCTGACCGGGGTCGGCAGGCTGCGCGACTACCCTCGGACCGTGGACCGGGTTCGCTGGGGGATCATCGGCGTCGGGGACGTGACCGAACGCAAGAGTGGGCCGGGCTTCCAGCAGGCGGAGCGCTCGGAGCTCGTGGCGGTGATGCGCCGAAACGGCGCTCTCGCGGCGGACTACGCGCGACGACACGGGGTTCCGCGTTCTTACAGCGACGCTGACGACCTGATCGGCGATCCCGAGGTGGACGCCGTCTACGTGGCCACCCCGCCGGACGCGCACCGGGACTACGTGCTGCGCGTCGCCGCGGCCGGGAAGCAGGTGTACGTCGAGAAGCCCATGGCTCGTTGCGCCGCTGAGTGCGAGGACATGATCGCGGCGTGCGAACGGGCGGGGGTGGGCTTGTTCGTGGCCTACTACCGTCGCGCGATGCCGCGCTTCGCCACGGTCAAGGAGCTGTTGGACAGCGGCCGCATCGGCGAGCCGCGCTCGGTCGCGGTCCGCAACGAGCGGCCCGGAGTGGACGACGAGACGGCGGATCCGGGGTGGCGCGTTGACCCCGCGGTCTCGGGTGGGGGGTACTTCGTCGACGTCGGCTCCCACACCCTGGACCTGCTCGACTGGCTCCTGGGTCCGGTGACCCATGCGTCCGGAGCGGCGGTCAACCGCGGCGGCCGTTATCTCGCCGAGGACGTCGTCACCGCGGCCTTCAGTTTCGCCTCCGGAGTGGAAGGGGTCGGGACGTGGAACGACGACTCGTTCCGGTATGCGGACCAGGTCGAGATCGTCGGGACGGCGGGATTGCTGTCCTTCTCGTGCTTCGCGGACGAGCCGCTGCGGCTCGTGACGGCCCGCGGCGAGGAAGAGATCCGTGCGCCCTACCCGCAGGTGGTGCAGCTGCCACTCATCCAGGCCGTGGTGGATGCCCTGACCGGGCGCGGGGAGGCGCCCAGCGACGGACACAGCGCGTTGCGGACGGCGCGCGTGATCGACACCCTGCTCTCGGGGTACCGGCAGCGCCACGGAATCACGTTCCCGGGGGCGACTGCTCGCTAGTCTCGCGGTGTGCCCGAGTTCACCTGGCGACCGGCCAACGAGGCGACGCGCGAGGATGTCGACGACGTGTTCGAGGCCGCCGGCGCGCGCAAGTGCCGCTGTCAGGCGCTGAAGGCCCCGGGCTGGATCTGGCGTGACACGACCCAGGAGGAGC
>JBDSYO010000288.1:0-6430 GCA_039925625.1 Lapillicoccus sp.
CCGAGCCACCCCGGTTCTTCGACGGCACGGTGCCCGTCGGCAGCTGAACCAGCGGGCGCCGCGGTGGCCCCGTCGTAACAACGCCCCGACCCGTAGTCCAGCTTTCCGCACGCCAGCACGCCACTAGGCGCAGCGCGTGCTCATCATCTCCGGAAGTCCGGACAGACCGACCGATAAACTGCCGACTCATCGGACGGTCGCCATCCGATGAACGTCGCAGTCGACGTCAACAGTTAAGGGGCATGACCATGAACGTCACCGATAGCGGACCGCGCCCGAACGCGTTCGACATCGAGAACGCCACCGTCACCAACGAGAACTACCGGACGGTCGCCTGGACCGGGAAGTACCTCCAGGTCACCCTCATGTCGATCCCGGTGGGCGGTTCGATCGGGCTGGAGGCCCATCCCGAGACCGACCAGTTTCTACGCTTGGAGGCCGGACAGGGCCGGTGCGTGATGGGTCCTTCTGCCGACCGGGTGGACTTCGAGCACGATGTCTCCGACGGGTGGTCCGTCCAGGTCCCCGCCGGCACGTGGCACGACGTCATCAACACCGGTGAAGAGCCCATGCGGCTGTACGCCGTCTACGCACCGGTTCACCACGCGCCCGGGATTACCCAGGCCACGCGCGCCGACGCCGAGCACGACGAAAGCGCCGGAGAAGACGAGCCGCCGTCCTGGTCGGTCCAGCCGGGCGGCACCGCGTCCGGCAAGCACGCCTGACACCACGCGAAGCGCCCTGCTCGCACGACACAGATTTGCCCTGCGCACCGGGCGGCTGAGACGGACTGGGGTGCCGATACACGGTCCAGGTTGTCAGGGAATACGTCAAGCACGACCCGCCGGCGTTGACCGAGGACGCGAGTACCGGCCGAAGTGAAGGTGGCCGGCGTCACGCTCTTCATGGACGGCGCATACTCCAACCGCACCGCGTGGACCCACCACCCCGGTGAGCGCGTCGATGTTGCCCGTGAGCCGCGCCCGGATGGTGATGCAGAAACTCATTGATGCCGAGGCTGGCGAGCGGATCGGCGCCGGACGCTACGAGCGCAACGAGTCCCGTCTGACCACCGCAACGGCACGTGGAGGCTAGTGGTTGCCGCGACTTATTGCTGGAGCTCCTTATAGCCCGAGCGACGCTTCGAATCGCCCGTCCTCCAGCCTCGCCTTCATCGCGCCCAGGAACCGGGCGGCGTCGGCCCCGTCGACGATGCGATGGTCGTAGGACAACGCGAGGTACATCATCGACCGGATCGCGATCGTCTCACCCCCGTCGGCGTCGGTGACGACGATCGGCCGCTTGACCAGCGCTCCTGTCCCGAGGATGGCGACCTGCGGCTGGTTGATGATCGGCGTGTCGAAGAGCGCGCCCCGGCTGCCCGTGTTGGTGATGGTGAAGGTGCCGCCGGCCAGGTCGTCGGGCGTGATCTTGTTGTTGCGGGTGCGGTCGGCGAGCTCGGCGATCGCCCGGGCGAGGCCGGCGATGTTGAGGTCACCGGCGTTCTTGACGACGGGGACGATGAGGCCCTTCTCGGTGTCCACGGCGATGGAGAGGTTCTCCTGGCCGTGGTAGACGATCTGGTCGCCCTCGACGCTGGCGTTGACGTTGGGGTGGCTCTTGAGCGCCTCGACCGCGGCCAGAGCGAGGAAGGGCAGGTAGCTGAGCTTGGTGCCCTCCCGACGCTCGAACTCGGACTTGGCGCGGGCCCGCAGCCGGGCGACCTTGGTGAGGTCCACCTCGACGACGGTCGTCAGCTGGGCCGACACCTGAAGGGACTCGACCATCCGCTGGGCGATGACCTTGCGCAGGCGCGACATCTTCTCGGTCGTGCCGCGCTTCGGTGACGTCGACGAGGGTGCGGAGGCGCCCGACTGAGCGCCGGCCGTGGACCCGGCTGACGCGGCGGCCGGGGGAGCCTCGGGCTCGGGTGCCGGAGCGGGCGCCGCGGCCTGCTTGGCCGCTTCCGCCGCGTCGAGGACGTCCTGCTTGCGGATCCGCCCGCCGATGCCCGTGCCGGTGAGGCCCGAGAGGTCGACGTCGTGCTGCGCAGCCAGCTTGCGGACGAGCGGGGTGACGTAGGCCGTCGTCTCGCCGTCGCTGCTCGACGAGGTGCCGCCGCCGCTCGGCGGGGTCGCCTCGCTCTGCGTGGAGGTCGCGCTGCTGGGCGCGGTTGCGGATGCGGGCTGCGTACCGGCGGCGGTGTCGGTCGCCTGCTCGGCGACGGCCTGCGGAGGTGCCTCTTGCTTCGGGGCCTCCTGCTTCGGGGCCTCCTGCTTCGGCTCCGGCTCAGGCGCCTTCTCCGGCTCCGGCTCTGGCTCCGGCGCGGCCTCGGGGGTGTCGCCAGCGGACGACGCCTGTGCTCCGCCGGCTTCGCCGCCGATGACGGCGAGATCGGCCCCCACGGGCACGGTTTCGTCCTCCTGGACCAGGATCTTCGAGAGGACGCCGGCCACAGGGGACGGGATCTCGGTGTCGACCTTGTCGGTGGAGACCTCGAGCAGGGGCTCGTCGACCTCGACAGTGTCACCCTCGGCCTTGAGCCAGCGCGTGACCGTGCCCTCCGTCACGGACTCGCCGAGGGCCGGCATGGTCACGGTCTGCCCACCACCGGACCCACCCGACGGCCCACCTGACGAGCCGCTCGAAGGCCCGGCGGGGGAGCCGGACGCCTGCTCGGCCTCGGGCTCGGACGTCTCCTCGGCGACCGGCTGCTCGGTGGACGGCGCCTCGGGCTCGGGCGCGTCCGGCTCGGGGGCCGACGGGTCCTCCTCCTGGGCCGGCGCCTCCTCGTCACCGGACGGCGCGTCGGCCGGGGCGTCGCCATCGCCGATCACGGCGAGGTCGGCGCCCACCGGCACCGTGTCGTCCTCCTGGACGAGGATCTCCTGCAGCGTTCCGGCCACGGGGGACGGGATCTCGGTGTCGACCTTGTCGGTCGATACCTCGAGCAGCGGCTCGTCGACCGCGACGGCGTCCCCGACGTTCTTCAGCCAGCGGGTGACCGTTCCTTCGGTGACGGACTCGCCCAGGGCCGGCATGGTGACGCGTTCGGACATGAGCTCTTGTCTCCTCGTGGTCTGCAGGTGGCTGTGCCCATCTTGGCGCAGCAGCGTCGTCGGTGTGCGGTGCGGGTCATGGTGGGCGTCTTGATTGGGGCTCGGTGCGGGTCAGGCGTGCGCGTGCAGGGGCTTGCCGGCCAGGGCGAGGTGAGCCTCGCCCAGGGCCTCGTTCTGGGTGGGGTGGGCGTGTACGAAGGAGGCGACGTCGGACGGGAAGGCGTCCCAGCCGACGATGAGCTGCGCCTCGCCGACCTGCTCGCCCATCCTGGCCCCGATCATGTGGACCCCGACGACGGGCCCGTCCTTCTCGCGGACGAGCTTGACGAAGCCCTGGGTCTGCAGGATCTGCGACTTGCCGTTGCCGCCGAGGTTGTACTCGTAGGTCTCGATCTCGGCGTACGCCTCCCTGGCCTGCGTCTCGGTGAGGCCGACGGAGGCGATCTCGGGGTCGCAGTAGGTGACCCGGGGGATGCCGCGCTCCTCGATGACGGCCGGTGCGAGGCCGGCGATGTCCTCGGCGACGAAGATGCCGTGCGCGAACCCGCGGTGCGCGAGCTGCAGCCCGGGCACGATGTCGCCCACCGCATACACGCCGTCCACCGAGGTCCGCAGGCGCTCGTCGGTCGGGACGAACCCGCGCTCGACGGTGACGCCAGCCTCCTCGTAGCCGAGGCCGGCGGTGACCGGACCGCGCCCCACGGCGACGAGGAGCAGGTCGGCCTCCAGGGTGTCGCCGCCCTCCAGACGCACGGTCAGGGCGTCGCCCGACTCGGCGGCCGACTCGAACCGCACACCCGTGCGGAACGCGATGCCGCGCTTGCGGAACGCGCGCTCGAGCTGCTTCGACAGGGCCTCGTCCTCGGCGGCCACGAGGTGCGGCAGCGCCTCGACGATCGTCACCTCCGACCCGAACGACCGGAACACCGAGGCGAACTCGACGCCGATGACGCCACCCCCCAGCACGACGACGCGCGGGGGGACATGGTCGAGGGAGAGGGCCTGGTCACTGGTCATGACGCGGCCGCCGATCTCGAGCCCCGGCAGCGTGCGGGCGCTCGAGCCGGTGGCCAGGACGACGTGCCGGCCGGTGAGCCGGCGCCCGTCCACCTCGACGGTGTCCGGGGCCACGAGGCGCCCGGCGCCCTCGACGTAGTCGATCGACCGCGACGACACGAGCCCCTGGAGCCCCTTGTAGAGCCGGGCGACCACGCCGTCCTTGTAGGCGTGCACCCCGCTCATGTCGACGGACTCGAACGTGGTGCGCACCCCGAACCGGATGCCCTCGCGGGCGGAGTCGGCCACCTCGGCAGCGTGCAGCAGGGCCTTGGTCGGGATGCACCCCATGTGCAGGCAGGTGCCGCCGAGCTTGCCCTTCTCGACGAGCGCGACGCGCATCCCGAGCTCGGCCGCCCGCAGCGCGCAGGCATACCCACCGCTGCCTCCGCCCAGGACGACGACGTCATAGGGGGTGTCGGCGTCAGCCGGCATGCGTGCGCTCCTTTGCCGTTCGCGTGGTCCGCCATCTTGTCACTGTTGGACCGCCGCGGCCGTCAGCGGGTCAGCGGGTCAGCTGACGCAGCTGCTCGCACCGGGCCCGGGTCGCCGCCCCCAGGGGGTTGCTCGGCTCGTCGAACCACGCCAGCTTCTTCGCTCCGTCGTTGGGTGCGCCCTGGATGACGTCGGGCAGCAGCGGGCTGCCCGGGCCGACGGCACACCAGACGCCGAAGCTCTCGGCGAAGTCCTCGGTGGGGTCGGTGGCGGCGTAGGCGTCGAGGAAGGAGCCGGCGTGCTCGTCGTAGAACGTCTCGAGCGCGGCGCGCCGAGCGGCGTCGTCGGTCAGGGCCGACGCGGTGTCCCAGTCGTCCCACTCCTCGTCGCTCCACGTGGCGTCGAGGAAGGAGACGAGCGCCCCGTCGTCCTTGAGACACCCCTCGTCGACGTAGGTGCCCGGGCAGGTCTTCTCGTCCTGACCGGTCATCTGGGCGGCCCCGAGGCTGGCGAGATGGCCGACCTCGTGAGCGACGGTCAGGGCCACCTCGACGTCGGTGGACCCGTTGGGGGCGAGCGACAGCCGCCAGTGGCTCGCCCGGGCGGTCGACTGCCTCAGCGAGCTCACCTCGCCGACGTAGGCGTCGGGCCCGGAGCCGAGGTCGGCGTCGAACACGAGCAGCTCGTCGACGTAGCCCAGGACGTCGGGCGGGGCGGCCGCGGTGACCACCCGCCAGAGCTGACGGTCACAGTCACGCACCGGTCCGCCGTTGTCGGCCGGGACGAGGTCGCCGTGCTGCACCGCATACAGCCGCTGCAGCTCGGCGCCCTGGCCGAAGTCGGTGGTGTTCGTGCCGAAGGGGTCACCGGGCGGGAAGTGGGCGGTCGCCGGCGGCGGGTTGTCGGCGACGAGGCAGCTGTGGTCGAGGTGCAGGGGGGAGGCGTCGTTTCCGGTGGGGACGGCACCGGTGGGTGTCCCGCCACGGGACGGGGTGGGGGCGGTGGGCGAGGACGGGGTGGACGAGGGTGTCGGGACGCTGGACGACGGCGACGCGGTGGCGGGCGACGTCGGCCTGCCGGCTGCCGCCGGTGCGTCATTCGCGGGTCGATGCACCGTGCCGTTGAGCAGGCGCAGGGCCACCATCCCGTGCCCGAGCAGGGCGAAGACCGACAGCGCGACGACGGCGACGAGCAGCCCCGAACCACGGGGGGGCCAGGGGCCGTGCCCTCCCTGAGCGACCACCCGCGCACGATACCCTCAGCCATGGGCTTGTTCTCGCGCTTCCGCCGGTCGAAGACGGGCGACCCACGGCGCACCGACGGCCCGAGCATGGCGGTCGACCGGCACGCGGTGCGCGACCACCTCAAGGCGTTCGCCACGTCGCGGCGTGGGGTCGAGGCCTACGTCGAGCCGGCCACCAACGTCACGCCGGAGAGCATCGTCCTCGTGGCGACCGATGGCGAGTGGACCCGCCGAGCCGTCGGCTCGCGCAAGGCGGCGTTCGAGCTCGCCCGGTCGCTGGAGATCCCCGTCTACGACGTGCTGCTCGTCGGCTACCCCAAGCGGATGCGGGAGTGGAGCTCGCGGCAACGCCGCCAGCAGGGCTGAGGCTCGCGACCCGGTGCCCACGGAAAAGCGGTGCGGGCCTGCCGCCCCGGCCCCACTAGAGTGGCGTGATGGCTGCCAAGGACAAGAAGACCGGACCGTCCGAGGAGATGAAGGCGAAGTTCCGCGAGGCCCTGGACAAAAAGCAGGCCCACGCCGGACGTGACGTCTCGGCCGACGGCGACGCGTCCAAGGTCAGCGACGCCCACGGGCCGGCGAAGGCCCAGCAGATGTTCCGGCGCAAGTCCGGTAGCTGACCGCTCTCACTCGCTGG
>JBDSYO010000289.1:0-4275 GCA_039925625.1 Lapillicoccus sp.
CGACGAGGTGCTGTTCAAGGCCGACGTCGGCTCGGCGGCGGTCGACGCGGCGCAGATCCAGGGCGTCTGGCTGACGCCGCGGATGCGCGGGCTCGGGCTGGCCGAGCCCTTGATGGCCGCGGCCACCGACCTCATCCTCGAGCACGTCGCCCCGCTGGCGACGCTCTACGTCAACGACTTTAACGCACCGGCACGCGCCACGTACCGGGCCATCGGCTACCGCCAGGTCGGCACGTTCACCACCGTTCTGCTCTGACCGCGAGACCGCCGGCCCTCACCGGGGGTCGTCGTCGGCCGCCCTCTCCAGCTCGGCCGCCCGCTCGTAGATCGACCGGCCACCGCGCTCCGACGGGGTCACCGGGCCCTGGCCCGGCGCGGGCGGCGGCAGCCGCCGGTTGAGCGAGAACAGCCGCCCGAGGACCGGCATGACGACGATGTTGACACCGTGCAGGACCCCGACGACGAGCAGGATGCCGCCGATGCGCCGCACCTCGGCCCCGACCTGCTCCGAGGTGACCATGCCGGTGAAGGACGGCCAGTCGGACTGCTGCTGCAGGCTGGCGGTGAAGAGGATGTACGCCGCGAAGATCAGGTAGTAGACGACGTCGGTGAGGACGATGTAGCTCTTGCCCGTCAACGGGTTGTCGTGGAAGACGTCGGCGGCGTAGGCGCGCCCGAACCGCTTGATGAACGGGCCCAGCCACAGGGCGATACCGATCAGAGCGGCCGTCGTGGCCAGCTCGAGCACCCACCAGGACATGGTCAGGGCTCCTTCCGGGTCGTGAGGGGTGAGGGTCAGGACGAGCGTGGTGACGACGGCGACCGCCGCGACCCAGAGGCCGACGACGACGCGCGCGTGTCGCCGCCGGCGGCGGTCGGCGTCGATGCTGACGACGACCCGGTCGAAGAGGTCGGTGGAGGGCCGGGCCGAGCCGTCGTCGGCGGCGGCGCCGTGCAGGGCGTCGTGCACGAGGGCGGCGAACCGGTCGTCGGGCGCGCTCATGGGCGTCCCTCCTCAAGGGTGCGCGCCATGGTGCGCAGTCCTCGTTGCAGATGGGTCTTGACCGAGTTCGCGGACAAACCCAGCGCGGCGGCGATCTGCGGGATGGACAGGTCGAGGTAGTAGCGCAAGGCCACGGCGTCCCGCTGCCGGCGGGGCAGCGCGCGCAGGGCGGCCACCACCTCGCGCCGGGCCGCGCTCGCCTGCGCGGACGACTCCGCCGACGGCTCGTCACCCACCGCCGGCGGCCGGTGCCGGAACGACACCAGCCCGCGCCGGTTGTGGTCACGGGCGAGGTTGACGACGATCGAGCGTAGGTAGGCCGCAGCCCGCTCCTCCTCGCGGATCCGGTGGGCGGAGCGGGCCAGCCGGATGAACGCCTCCTGCACGAGATCCTCGGCGGCCGTGCGGTCGTCGACGAACAGCCGGGCCAACGAGACGAGCCGGGTGCCCTCGGCGCGGTACAGGTCGGCGACGAGCGCGTCGACGTCCCGCACCGGGTTCCCGGCGCGGGGCTCGCTCTCGTCGCTCCGGGTGCCGACCGACGGCGTCCGCTCGCTCACCGTGTCCATCACCTGAGCAGACGGGCGAGCGGGTCGCCCGGGTGACAGCGGCGACGGGCGGGTTTCCGCCGCGCGCATGGTGTCGCCCGCGGCGGGACGCGGTGCGTCAGTTCAGGTGTGGCTCCCGTGACATGGACCACGAGCACCAGCCAACCACTCGTCCCGACCCGAACCAGGGGGTTCCCATGAACCACTCGCTCCGCCGTTCTCGCCTCTCGTATGCCGCCGCCGCCGCCGCAGCCGGGCTCGTCGCCGTGGGGGCCGGCCTGGCCCCGAACGCCGAGGCGGCCGGCGCCTCGGTGCACCGGTGGGCCGCCCCGCTCACCGACCTCCAACCGGGCGGGACCGACCCGTTGGACTCCGCCCGGGGCCGGCTGCTCCTGGTGAGCCACCACGGCGCCACCACCGCGGTGTTCTCCCTCTCCGGTGTGGGGCCGGGTGCGGCCGGGCGCACCTACGGGGCCCACCTGCATTCCGGCCCCTGTGTCGCCGGCAACGGCGCCGCTGCCGGGCCCCATTACAACGACTCGAGAGAGCGCGGCGCGGTGCTGCCCGTCGTCGGGCCCAGCACGGAGGTGTGGCTCGACGTCACCATCGGGGTGGACGGGTGGGCGGTCGCGGTCGCCCACGTCCCCTTCGTGCCGCGGGCCGGTGAGCGGTCCGTCGTCGTGCACGCCGAGCCGACCGACGACCACGGGAGCGCCGGCCCGCGCCTCGCCTGCCTGCCCGTGAGCTGGTCATGAGGCGCGTCCTCGCCGGCGCCGGGCTCGGGCTGGCTCTGGGCGTCGCGGCCCGGTGGTGGATGCGTCTCGTGTCGACGCAGCCCGAGCTCTCGTGGTCGGGCACGGGGCTGATCCTCGCCCTCTTCACGACCGCCGGCGTGGGGCTCGGCATCGCGGCCGCCGCGCGGGCTGCAGGACGCTCGCGCTGGTGGCGGCTCACCGCGGTCCTGGCGGTGCCGGTGCTGCTCAGCCCCGGGATGGTGCTCGCCCCGGCTCTCGTCGTGGGCGGCTGGGGCCTGCGGCGTGGTCCGAGGGCGCGCGTCGCCGCGGCGGCCGCGGTCCTCGTCGCGCCGGCGGTTCTGGTCGTGGCCACCTGGGCCGACGTGGAGCAGTCGCTCATGCCCTACCCGGACGGGGTGTACCGCGGGGTGCTGGCCCTGGGGGCGGCGCTGCTCGGGGCAGCGTTCGCGTGGGGCGGATCCGCCGCCTTCGGGCCGTGGGCGGCCGCACGCGGCGACGGCCCGCCCCCCAGTGGGGAACGGGCCGCCGTCGGTACTGCGGGTGGTGCGGGGTGACGCTGTGACGCGACAGCCTCAGCTCACTGGGTGAGCTTGGAGAGGGTCGGGTCGTCGGCGTAGGCCTCCTTGGCGTTCGCCTTGGTGACGATGAGCGGGGTGAGCAGCTCGGCCGGGACGACCTTGACACCGTTGTTGTAGGACTTGGTGTCGTTGATCCCCGGGGGCGGGTTCTGACCCTTCTGCAGCGCCTGCACCATCTCGATCGTCTTGGCCACCAGCGCACGGGTGTCCTTCTTGATGGTCGAGTACTGCTCACCGGCCATGATCGCCTTGACCGACTCCGCCTCGGAGTCCTGACCGGTGACGACCGGGATCGGCTTGCCGGCCTGCTTGACCGAGGTGATGATCGCGCGGGCGAGCGTGTCGTTGGGCGACAGCACACCGTCGAGCGTGGTGCTGGTGTAGTTGGCCGACAGGAGCGTGTCCGCGCGCTTCTGGGCGTTCTCGGCCTTCCAGCCCTGGGTGACGACCTGGTTGAAGCTCGTCTGGCCCGAGGCGACCTTGAGGGTGCCGTCGTCGATCTTCGGCTTGAGGACGCTCATGGCCCCGTCGAAGAACACCTGGGCGTTGGCGTCGTCGGGGGACCCGGCGAACAGCTCGATGTTGTACGGCCCGTTCGGCTTCTTGGCCTTCATGCCGTCGAGCAGAGCCTGACCCTGAAGCGTACCGACCTTGAAGTTGTCGTACGCGATGTAGTAGTCGACGTCGGCGGTGTTCTTGAGGAGCCGGTCGTAGGCGATGACGATGGCGCCGGAGTCCTTGGCCGCCTTGACCTGCGAGCCGAGCTGCGCACCGTCGATGGCGCCGATGACGATGACCTTGGCCTGCTTCGTGATCATGGCCTGGATCTGGTTCTGCTGCTCGGAGACGCCTCCGTTGGCGAACTGGACGTCGGCCTTGAAGCCGGCCTTGGTCAGTCCGTCGTTGAAGAGACCCTCCGCGAGGACCCAGTTCTCCGAGGTCTTCTGCGGGAGGGAGATGCCGATGGAGCTGTTGGCGGCGAACCCGGTCGAGCCGGACCCGCCGGTGGAGCCCGATCCGGCGGCCCCGCCCGACCCGGACGAGGATCCGGAGTCGGCACGACCGCAGCCGGTCAGGGCCAGGGCGGCCACCGCAGTGACCCCCACCACCTTGGCGAAGAGACGCATGTGCATGTTTCCTTTCTGCGCACGCCCCGGCGGGACGTGGGTCTGTCGTGCGGCGGTATGCCGCATGCGGGACGACCCGACGGGCCGTATCGCGGGGTGGTGCTAGCCGTTGCTGCCGATGGTCTCGTCGATGCGCGAGGTCTCGGTGGCCGCACTGGGAGCGGACGTCGTCTCGGCTGCGGCGTTCTTCGATGCGCGGTTGCGCATGAGGAGCCCCGTGATCGACGGCTTGCCCTGGGACTTGTTGTAGACGTCGAAGGCGAC
>JBDSYO010000290.1:0-3795 GCA_039925625.1 Lapillicoccus sp.
TCGCCCTCATCATCGTGCTCACCCTGGTGCAGACCTGGGTGCTGCGCGAACGCGGGGCCACCGGCATCCGCCGCCGTTCGTTCGTCGCCCGCATGTTCACCCGCACGTCAGGAGAAGGCCGATGACCGCCCCCACCTCGGTGCGCGCCGCCCGTGACGAGCAGCCGGGTCCGGTTGTCGCCGCGCCGGCCCCCCACGGCACCCGCCGGACCTTCCTCAAGGCCGGGGGCTACTCGCTGCTCGTCGTCTTCGCCCTGGTCTACCTGTTCCCCTTCGTCATCCAGATCGGGACCAGCTTCAAGTCCGACGAGGACGCGACGAACAGCCCGCTCAACCCCATCCCCGCCCACTGGACCTTCGCCGCATACACGCAGCTCTTCCAGCAGGACTTCCCGCTGTGGCTGAAGAACTCGATCATCGTGGCCATCTTCGTCACGGTGGGACGGGTCTTCTTCGACTCTCTGGCGGGGTATGCGTTGGCGCGCCTGCGGTTCCGCGGCCGCCAGGTGGTCATGTCGACGATCATCGCGACGATGGCGGTGCCTGGCGTCGTGCTCCTGATCCCGAAGTTCCTCATCATCAAGCAGCTCGGCATCTACGACACCTACCAGGGCATGATCGTGCCGCTCCTCGCCGACGCGGCCGGCGTGTTCATCATGCGCCAGTTCTTCCTCACCATCCCGATCAGCCTCGAGGAGGCGGCCAAGCTCGACGGGGCCGGCATCTTCCGCACCTTCTGGTCCGTGGTGCTTCCCATCGCCCGGCCCGCGCTCATCACCATCACGATCATGTCCTTCCAGTCGTCGTGGAACGAGCTGCCCCACTTCCTCGTCTCGCGCGCCAGCCCCGAGCTCAACACCCTCACCACCGGCGTGGCCGGGCTCCTCACCGGAGCGCTCGGCGCCGGGAACCGCTATCCCCTCAAGCTCGCCGCCGCAGTGCTCATGACCATCCCGGTGGCGGTGATGTTCTTCGTCTTCCAGAAGCGCATCATCTCGGGCTCGCTGGACGGAGCGGTCAAGGAGTAGGTGGTCAGAGGCGAGGGATGAACCGCTTTCCCTGCAACGCTTCGAGCACCAGGGCGGCGCTGCGCTTGGCCGCGACCAGCCGCAGCCCCTCGGCCTCGAGGTTGGCCATGATCTCGGCGAGAGCCTCGGTGGTCACGTGCGGGCCGAGCTCGACGCGGGCCTCGCGGTACGCCTGGCGCATGGCCGAGACCTGGCCGGCGATGTGGCGGTCAGCCAGCCAGGCGAGGGCGATGGGGTTCTTGCGCCACCCGGCATACGAGCGGTAGTCGGGTGGGCAGTGGTCGAGCAGCCAGCCGACGGCCCGGTCCTCCCAGCCGGGGCTGTGGGCCGGCGGCACCGAGGCGGGCCAGCCGGGGGGGACTGCGGAGCTCACCCCGCCAGTCTCCCCTGCCCTTCTCCCCCGGTGGGGGCTACCAGCCCGCCTGGGCCGGAGGGTCGGGCAGCGGGACGGCCCGTGGGTGGATGACGTAGACGATGCCGCCGCTGCCGCGCAGCCAGGCCGCCTCGAGCTCGGCCCGGTCGTAGACCGCCCGGACCTGGCCGTTGTCGGCGACGAGGTGGGACGCGGGGTCGTTGACGACGACGTCACCGGCGGGGGTGAAGCCGCGGATGACGATCAGGTGGCCACCGGTGCTGTACCCCGCACCGGTGAGCTCGCTCTCGTCGAAGGAGACCGAGGCCACGAGCGGGATCCCGGCGGCCACGAACGTCTCCGCCTCGGTGAGCGACCGGAGCCGGGTGACGAACGCCTCGAGGCCGTAGCGGGCGGCATACGCCGTGTTGAAGGGCCAGTTCCCCGCTGCGTCGTACGCGTAGTCGAAGACCTGGCGGGCGGCATGGTCGACGACAGCATCGACCGCTGGGTGGACCCAGGCGGTCTCGGCCGGCGTCGGCCCGGTGCCCCAGAAGGCCAGGACCATCGCGACGGAGGTCGGTGAGCACCAGGCCTCTCCCCCGGCGTCCCAGCGCGGGTAGTGCCCGCGGTGCACCTCCTGGGAGAGGGTCGGGACGTCGAGCTCGATGCCGCGGGCCGAGGCCGGCCCGAGGGCGCTGGGCCGCGCCGGCCCTGTCGCCGACGGCCCCGAGACCATCGCCCCGAGCAGGGTCACGGCGGGCGTGACGGTCGTTCCGGTGCGCCGGAGCAGGGTCAGCTCGAGCTGCCAGGAGACGAGCCCGGGACCGCCTCGCGTCACCAGGGTGTCGGTGCGGACGGTCGCCCAGGATGTGGCCTGGTCCGGGACGGAGCACCGGTGGATCGCGCCGCCGTCGGCCGGGTCGTCGGACGCCCAGCGGCCCATGACGAACCAGGACCCGCTGCTGTCGCGCGTGAGCGTCCGCACCCGCACCTCCAGCCACGTCCCGGTGGGCGTGGTGGCGTTCCAGGACGCGACGAGCTCGGCGATGGCGAACCCCGGCCCGATGGTCGGTGAGGTCCACGTCGCGGTGTCGTAGGTGCTCGTCGAGCCCACGGGGGGGTCGGTGTACGCGCGGGTGCCCGTCGCGGTGACCAGCGTGAGCGCCCCGTCGACCACGGCCGTGCCGAGGTGAGCCCCCTCACCCCACGCCACGTCCCGCCACGCCACGAAGGTGACGTCTCGCACGGTCGGTCCCTTCCACGGGCCCGCGACGGGAGTTCCCGTCGCGCCGCTCAGGCGTTGACGAGCGAGCGCAGGACGTACTGGAGGATGCCGCCGGCACGGTAGTAGTCGGCCTCACCGGGGGTGTCGATCCGAACCACCCCGTCGAAGGCGATATCGGCCGAACCAGGTTTGCTGGCAACGACATTGACGGTTCGGGGGGTGCGGCCGTCGTTGAGCTCGGTGATACCCGTCAGGGTAAAGGTCTCGGTGCCGTCGAGACCGAGCGAGTCGGCGTTCTCGCCCGCCGGGTACTGCAGGGGCAGTACGCCCATGCCGATGAGGTTGGACCGGTGGATCCGCTCGTAGCTCTCGGCGATGACCGCCCGGACTCCGAGAAGCCGGGTGCCCTTGGCCGCCCAGTCGCGCGACGACCCCGAGCCGTACTCCTTGCCGGCCAGGATGACCAGCGGCACCCCGGCGTCCTGGTACGCAGCGGAGGCGTCGAAGATCGTCGACTGCTCCCCACCAGGTGTGTCGGAGAGGAAGTTGCGGGTGAACCCGCCCTCGACCGCGTCGAGGAGGAGGTTCTTGAGCCGGATGTTGGCGAACGTGCCGCGGATCATCACCTCGTGGTTGCCGCGGCGCGAGCCGTAGGAGTTGAAGTCCTTGCGGTCGACGCCGTGCTCGGCGAGGTAGGTCCCGGCCGGGCTGTCGGCCTTGATCGACCCGGCCGGGCTGATGTGGTCGGTCGTCACGGAGTCGCCCAGCTTCGCCAGGACCCGGGCTCCGGAGATGTCCACCACCGGCGTCGAGTCCATCGACATGCCGTCGAAGTACGGCGGCTTGCGGACGTAGGTGGACTCGCCGTCCCACTCGAACGTCTTGCCCTCCGGAGTCGGGAGCGACGTCCAGCGCTCGTCGCCGGCGAAGACGTCGGCATAGTCGCTCGTGAACATCTCCTGGTTGATCGACGCGGCGATGGTGCGCTCGACGTCCTGCGGGGCCGGCCAGATGTCGCGCAGGTAGACGTCGGCGCCGTCGGGGTCCTGCCCGAGGGGCTGGGACTCGAAGTCGAAGTCCATCGTGCCGGCCAACGCATACGCGATGACGAGCGGCGGCGAGGCGAGGTAGTTCATCTTGACGTCGGGGTTGATCCGCCCCTCGAAGTTGCGGTTGCCCGAGAGCACG
>JBDSYO010000291.1:0-6198 GCA_039925625.1 Lapillicoccus sp.
GAGCGGCCCAGCGCCGGCGAGGTCCTCGTGGACGGACGACCGGTCGACGGGATCGACACCTCGACCGGTTTCGTCTTCCAGCAGGACGCGGTCTTCCCCTGGCGGCGGGTGCTCGACAACGTCGCGGCGGGGCCCGTGTACCGGGGACTGGGTCGGACAGCGGCCACAGCGCTCGCTCGGGACTGGCTCCGACGCGTCGGGCTGACGGGGTTCGAGGACCGCTACCCACACCAGCTGTCCGGGGGGATGCGCAAGCGGGTGGCGCTGGCGCAGACGTTGATCAACCAGCCTCGCATCCTGCTCATGGACGAGCCCTTCAGCGCTCTCGACGTGCAGACGCGGGCGATCATGTCGACCGAGCTGCTCAACCTCTGGGACGAGACCAAGCCGGCGGTCATCTTCGTCACCCACGACCTGGAGGAGGCCATCGCCCTGGCCGACAAGGTCATCGTCCTGACGGCCGGGCCGGGCACCGTCAAGGCGGAGTTCGACATCGACCTGCCGCGCCCCCGAGTGGTGCAGGAGATCCGTTTCGACGAGCGCTTCACCACGCTCTACGAACAGATCTGGGACGCGCTGCGCTCAGAGGTGGAAGAGGCCTACGCGCGTTCGACCCGGGTCAAGGAGGCGTCATGAGCCAGGCGCCCTCGACCGTGGCGGTGGACGGGTCGGCTGAAGCTCGACCGGACGGGCGGGCGCCCGCGCCCACCCGGTCACGTCGACAGCGATCCCACCGTCGACGCGTCGGCCTGGGGCTGTTGCGGCTGCTGATCCTGGCCGTGCTGCTCGGCGCCTGGCACATCGGTGTCCAGACCCACGCGGTCGACCCGTTCTTCTGGGGGGACCCGGCCGGCGTGCTGTCCCAGCTGGCCGAGTGGGCCACGGTCGGTACGCCACAAGGCTCACTGGCCGACCAGATCGTCGTCACGCTCGAGGAGGCGGTCCTGGGCTTCGTGATCGGCTCGATCCTCGGCGTCGTCTGTGGCATCGCGTTGGGCCGGGTCCGCATCCTGTCCGAGCTCTTCGCTCCGTTCCTCAAGGCGGCCAACTCGATTCCCCGCATCATCCTGGGTTCGATCTTCACAGTGGCCTTCGGCTTCGGCATCCAGAGCAAGGTCATCCTCGCTGTGGTGCTGGTGTTCTTCGGGGTGTTCTTCAACGCCTTCCAGGGCACGCGTGAGGTCGATCGCAACCTCATCGCGAACGCGAGACTGCTGGGTGCATCGCGCTGGCAGGTGACGCGCGACGTCGTGCTGCCCTCGGCGTTCACGTGGATCCTCGCCAGCCTTCACATCAGCTTCGGCTTCGCCCTGATCGGAGCCCTGGTTGGCGAGATCCTCGGCGCCAACAAGGGGCTCGGCCTGCTGATCCGCTCGTCCCAGAACAACTTCAACATGAACGGCGTCCTCGCCGGCATGGTCATCGTCGCCGTGATCGCCCTGACGGCCGAGGGACTCATCACCGCCCTGGAGAACCGGCTGCTGGGGTGGCGACCACCCCAAGCCCACGGCGGCGCCGCCGTCGAGTAGAGCCCATCCCACCCCCGTCCGAAACCCCCTGCACCACCCTCAAAGGAGAGACCGTGAAACCCTCGCGCGCCGCCGCTCTGGCCACCGCCATCCTCACCACCACCGCACTGGCTGCATGCGCCAACAACGCATCCGGCACCCAGACCGCCGCCACCCAGGCCGAAGCCAACGCCAACGCGCCGACCGTGACGATCATGGTCGGCGGCCTCAGCAAGCAGATCTACCTGCCTTACATGCTCGCCAAGCAGCTCGGTTACTACGACAAGATCGGCGTCAACGTCAACCTCGTCGACGAGCCGGCCGGTGGCGACGCCACCGAGAACATGCTGGCCGGACAGGTCCAGGGCGTCGGCGGCTTCTACGACCACAACATCGCGCTCCAGGCGCAGGGCAAGTCCTCCGAGTCAGTGGTCTCCATGCTGCAGATCCCCGGCGAGGTCGAGCTCTGTCGCTCGGACCTGAAGGGGGTCGTCAACAGCCCGGCCGACTTCAGCGGCCGGTCCCTCGGCATCACCGACACCGGCTCGTCCACGGACTTCCTCACCCAGTACCTGACGAAGAAGAACGGCGTCGACCCAGCGGCGACGACCCGCCGCGGTGTCGGCGCCGGTCAGACCTTCATCGCCGCCATGAAGCAGAAGGCCATCGACTGCGGGATGACGACCGAACCGACGGTCTCGCAGGCCCTCGCCGACGGCACCGCCTTCATCCTGCTCGACATGCGCACGGCGGACGGCTCCAAGAGCGCGCTGGGTGGGGCCTACCCGGCGACCTCGCTGTATATGCCCACGGACTGGGTCAACAGCAACAAGCCGACCGTGCAGAAGCTCGTCAACGCCTACGTCGCCACCCTCGCGTGGATTCAGCAGCACTCCGCGCAGGAGGTCGCCGACAAGATGCCGGCCGACTACTACAAGGGGGTGGGCAAGGACGCCTACGTGGCCGCGCTGAACAGCGAGAAGGGCATCTTCAACCCCACGGGCATCATGCCCGCCGACGGGCCTGCCACCTGCCTTGCGGTCCTGGGTGCGTTCAACGCCACCGTGAAGGGCAAGCAGATCGACCTGGCGAAGACCTACACCGACGAGTTCGTCAAGGCGGCAACCCCGCTCAGCTGACGGAGGACAGCCGGACCGCAGCAGGGCGTCCCGAGAGCCGGGACGCCCTGCAGCGGTGTCCTACCCCGCTCAGCGGGGGCGGTGGTCGGTGTGCCGGACCACGGCGACGGGACAGGGCGCGGCATGGAGGACGGCCCGGCTGACCGAGCCGAGCATGAGCCCGAGGAAGCCGCCGCGGCCGCGGCTGCCGACGACGAGCAGGTCGGCGCCGGCCGCAGCCTTCACGAGGGCGTCCGCAGCAGGACCGCGGACCACGTCGGTATGCACGGTGACCTCCGGGTACTGCTCGGCGTAGCCGGCGACCGCCTCAGCGGTCATTCTCACCCGCTCGTCCTCGAACGCCTCCCAGACGTCGAGAGGCGCATTGAGAGCGAGGGTTCCCTCCACCAGCGCGACATCCCAGGCGTGCACGGCCGTTACCGTGCTGCCTCGAGCGGCGGCCTGGGCCATGGCGTACGCCACGGCGTCCGATGCCGACGGTGAGCTGTCGACACCCACAACGACTCGCCCCGCACCGTCGGGGTGGCTGCCGGTGGCCCGGACGACCACCACCGGACAGTGCGCGTGAGCCGCGACCTGCGTGGAGGTCGAGCCGGTCAACAGCCGCTCGTAGGTCCCGGCCCCGCGGTCGCCGACCACGACGGTGTCGGCCCGCAGTGAGGCGGTCACGAGCGCGGCCGAAGCGCCTGTGCGCTCCTGGCGCTGGCTGACCCGCAGGTCCGCCGAGACCGCCCGGGCGCGCCTCGTCGCCGCCTGAAGGCAGTCGAAGGACTGCCGCTCGACCGTCGACAGCAGGGGACCGATCATCTCGGCCGAGAAGTCGAGGTTCCAGGCGTGCACGACCAGGAGGGGCAGGTGCCGGCGGGCCGCTTCAGCAGCGGCCCAGTCGACGGCGAGGTCGCTCGCGGCGCTGCCGTCGACGCCGACGACGACGGGGGCGGGGCCTGACGTCCGGTTCATGGGCATATCTCCTCGCGGTGGGCAACCCGCGGTCTCACGGGTCGTCGTCCCAGCGTGGTGGCATGAGCAGTGCCGGGTACGGGCCCTTGGTCCCGCTCCAGGCGGCGAGGGGTGCGAGAGCTACCGGTTCGCAGCCTCGTCCGCCGCGACCTCCTCGACGGTGAGCTCGGCCGCGGGGTCGGCCTCCAGCCGTTCCTGGGGGATCGGCAGACCGCTGCGGACCGATCGTCCGTAGGTGCCGTCGTCGACCCGGCCCAGTGCCCGGTCGATGGCGTCCAGCCGGTTGGTGAGAGCGGTGGCCACGGCGTCGTCGATGCCCTGGCCCGTCAGGGCCTGAGCCGGGTCGGCGAGGTCACCGGTCTCGGCCTCGGACTCGTGCTCCTCGGTGAGGGACGCCCGGCTCCCGGCCAGCTGCTGCTCCACGTGCGTTCGTTCGGCGGTGAGTAGCGTCCGTGCCTCGTCGCGATCCATGTCTGCACCTTTCACCGTGCTTCCGGACCGGGGACCGGCCGCACGACCAGGGTGCCACTGTCGGAGGGGTCAGGTGGTCCACCCGGCTCGGTACGCGTACGCCACGGCCTGGGCGCTGTGAGCCGCAACGTCCGACCTGAAGGTGAGTTGTTGCGGCGCCACGGGCGAGATGCCCGCAATAACAGCCCTTTCGGTTGGTCGTGGTGGTCGTGGTGGTCGCGCCCCGGGGCCCGGCCTGTGAGGCCGGTGCGGCGGTACCTGGAGACCACCCTTCCGTCAGGGCTCATTCCGAGCCTCGACGACAGGCGGAGATGACGGCCGGCGCACCTTCTCCGAGCACTCAGCCGAGGAGATGGGGGCTGGCAGATCGTTGGATGGGTGGACCGCTCGGGCTGCGCTCCTGGCCCCTCAGTGGCGTGGTCCCATCCTCCGCGAGGTCGACGAAAGTGGCCGATCGACGATGCGGGGCATCTGCGAACGCATGGGCGGGTCAGAGGCTTGCAGTGTCCGGAGGGGGACTTGAACCCCCACGCCCGTTAAGGGCACTAGCACCTCAAGCTAGCGCGTCTGCCATTCCGCCACCCGGACCGGGTGTTGCAGAGGGGCTGTCGATGAGCCCCTCAGCGCGCCGAAACGGTAGCACGCAGGCCACCTTCCCAACGAACCCGCCAGCGTCGGCCAGGGTCTCGTCGGGCCGTGGACAGCGACGAGATGATGCTCGTGTGAGCCCCTGGCCCGGCACCAGCAGCCTCGTGGTCCCCGTGCCGGCCCTGGAGGAGTGGGTCCGCCGCCGCCACCACCACTACGACGCCGCCTACGTCTCGTTCGACCCCGCGTTCGCCCACGCGCACATCACCTTGCTCAGCCCGTTCGTCGAGCCGGCTGGGCTGACCGACGAGGTCCGTCGTCGGGTGGCCGGGGTGCTGTCACGCCACGAGCCTTTCGAGGTGCGGCTGAGCCACGTCGACGTCTTCGCCGGGGGGATCATCCATCTGGTGCCCGAGGACGACCGCCCGCTGCGCGCCCTCACTGCCGACCTCGTGACCAGCTTCCCCGCATACCCGCCGTATGCCGGCCGGTTCGCCGACGTTCGCCCCCACCTGACGCTCGACATGGCCGCCGGTGGCGTCGACGTCGCGAGCACGCGGCGGTCCCTCGGGGAGGCGCTGCCCGCCCACGCGAGCATCGGTGAGGCACGGCTGTCGTGGTACGAGCAGCACCGGTGCCGCACCCTCGAGGCCTGGCCGCTGGGCGCTCCGGCCACCGAACGGGCAGCGCCGAGCCGGTCAGGAATCGAGAAGCCGCCGCGCCAGGCGGGGTCCTAGCCTGGAAAGGAGGCCGGCGCGACCGCCGAGCCACACCGACAGAAGGAGCGACCATGCCGACAAGCACCGACAAGGCGGAGACGGGGACCGGGTCCGGCGGCTTCACCGAGCAGGAGCGGGCCGCCATGAAGGAGCGCGCCGCTGAGCTGCGCGCCGAGGGTAAGAAGGGCGCCAAGAAGGCCGACGGGCTCCAGGCCGTCATCGACCAGATCGCGAAGATGGCGCCGGAGGACCGCGCGTTGGCCGAGCGCGTCCACGTCACCGTCACCGACAACGCGCCCGGGCTCCAGCCCAAGACGTGGTACGGCATGCCCGCCTACGCCAACGAGGACGGCAAGGTCGTCGTGTTCTTCCAGGACTCCGGCAAGTTCAGCTACCGCTACTCCACGGTGGGCTTCCAGGACGCGGCCCACCTCGACGACGGCGACGTGTGGCCGGTGTCGTACGCCCTCATGGCGTGGAGCCCTGCGGTGGAGAAGAAGCTCGCGATGCTCGTTCGGGCGGCCGTGTCCTGAGCTCGGGGGAGCGCCTGCGCGCCCGATAGGCTCACTTCCGTGCGTCAGGTGGGGATTCGCGACGTGGCCGGCCTTGCCGGGGTGTCGCAGGGCAGCGTCTCGCACTACCTCAACCACCGCGACCGGGTCTCCCCCCCGATGCAGCACCGGATCCAGCAGGCGATCGACCAGCTCGGGTTCGTCCGCAACAACCTGGCATCGCAGCTGCGCCTCGGTCGCAGCGCGGCGATCGCCTACATGGCACCTGACGTGGCCAACCCGTTCTTCGCCACCATCGTCG
>JBDSYO010000292.1:0-4892 GCA_039925625.1 Lapillicoccus sp.
CGCGGGTCCGCAACCCGTTCCGGGAGTGGATCGGCGCGCAGATCCGCACCGACCTCTACGGCTGGGTGAGCCCGGGTGACGAACGCCGGGCTGCCGAGTGGGCCTGGCGCGACGCAGCCGTCAGCCACACCCGCAACGGCCTCTACGGCGCGATGTTCGTCGCCGCGATGGCCTCCCGGGCGATCGTCGGGGCCGACATCGGTACGGTGCTCGACGTGGGTGCGTCAGTGGTGCCGCCGACGAGCCGGATGGCCGCGGCCATCACCACCGGCCGCGAGCTGGGCCGGTCCGGCGGGGACCCCACCGAGGCGTATGCCGCTCTGGAAGCCGAGTTCGACGGCATGCACTGGGTCCACAGCCTCAACAACACGGCCCTGGTCGCCTACGCGCTCGAGGCGGGGCACGGGTCGTTCGACCGGTCGGTGAGCCTGGTCGTCATGGGCGGCTGGGACACGGACTCCAACGGCGCCACGGTCGGGGCTGTCACCGGCGCGCTCACCGGCTCCTCCGGCATCGCCGACCGGTGGTCGCGGCCCCTTGGTGGGCAGCTGACCACGTCGATCCCGGATGCCGGTGGGCTGACCTTCGACGAGCTCACGGCGCGCACCCTCGCCCTGGCCGGTCGGGTCGACGGGTCCGGCGCTCGATGACCCGACGCCCCACCGTCGTCGAGGTCGCCGAGCGGGCGGGAGTCTCGATCGCCTCGGTGTCCCGGGTGCTCAACGGCATCCCGGCCCGGCGCGAGACCGAGGATCGGGTGCGGGCCGCGGCCACCGCGCTGGGCTACCGGCCCGACGCGACCGGGCGCGCGCTCAAGCTCGGGGCCGCGATGCAGGTCGCCTTCGCGGTCGACGACGTCGGGAACCCCGTCTACACCGAGATGATGCGAGGCGTCGAGGAGGGGATGGCGGGCTCGCAGGCGCGGCTCCTCGTCTCGTCGACCGGCCACGACGTGAGGGACCTCGTGGCCCTCGTCGCCAACCTGTCCCGCGGCTACGCCGACGGTCTCATCATCAGCCCCCTGCGCCACTCACCCGAGCTCGTCCACGCGCTGCTGCACGCACCGGTGCCGGTCGTCGTCATCGGCGACGTCGGCGAGGGGACGCCCCTCGACACCGTGCGCACCGACTCGCGGCTCGGCGTCGTCCTGGCCCACCGTCACCTGGTGGAGACCGGCCGTCGGCGGATCGCCTTCGTCAACGGGCCGGGCGACACGTCGCCCGGCCGGGCTCGACGCGAGGGGTTCGAGCTCGCCTGTGGCGCAACCGGAGTGGTCCGCGCCCAGGATGCCCTCGTCGTGGGGGCGGCGGACTTCACCGTCTCCGCCGGAGAAGAAGCGTGGGCCTCCATCGCCGACCTTCCGCCCCGGCACCGACCCGACGCCGTCATCGCCGCGAACGACCTCCTCGCGTTCGGCGTCATGCGGGCCGCCCTCAACGCGGGGCGACGGGTGCCCCGCCAGCTCGCCGTCGTCGGGATCGACGACACCCAGTTCGCGCGCGTCTTCAGCCCGTCGCTCTCCAGTGTCTCGCTGGGGGCGAACGAGCGGGGCCGGATCGCCGCACGCCTCCTCCTCGAGCGGATGGACGCGCCCGCCGCCCCACCGCGCGTCGTCCGGGTCGAGCCACGACTCGTCGTCCGGGAGTCCAGCGCACCGGCGGCCGCCGAGGCCGTGTCGTGACCGGGCGCATCGTCGTCGTCGGCTCGGTCAACCTCGACCTCGCGGTCCGCACGGCACGGCTCCCCCAGCCCGGTGAGACCCTGCTGGCCACCTCGAGCGCGCGCAGCGGCGGCGGCAAGGGTGCGAACCAGGCGGTCGCGGCCGCCCGGGCGGGCGGGGCCCAGACCTTCATGATCGGCGCCGTGGGCACCGACGGCGACGGCGACCGGCTGCTGGACGCGCTCCGGAAGGACGCCGTCGACGTGACGGGGGTGCGGCGGGTGGCCGACCAGCCGACCGGCGTCGCCCTCATCACCATCGACGACGCCGCCGAGAACACCATCGTCGTGGCCGCGGGGGCCAACGACCACGTCAGCCTCACCACCGAGGACGAAACCGTCCTGGGCGCGGCCGACGTCGTGCTCGCCCAGCTCGAGATCCCCCAGACCGTCGTCACGGCCGCCGCCCGGCACCGGCGACCCGGCGTGCAGCTCATCCTCAACGCCGCGCCGTCCGCCCCCCTCGACCCGGCTCTGCTGGAGCAGGTCGACCTGCTGGTCGTCAACGAGCACGAGGCCACCGACCTCGCTCGCGAGGCCGACCTCGACACAGCACTCGGCCGCCTTCTCACCATGGTCCCCGCAGTGCTCGTGACGCTCGGGTCCGAGGGCGCGCGGCTGCTTCGTCGCGACGGAAGCGACCTCCGCGTGGCGGCTCCGACGGTCACCCCCGTCGACACCGTAGCCGCCGGTGACACCTTCTGCGGGGTGTACGCCGCGGCTCTCGCCGAGGGCCTTGACGAGCGGCCGGCCATCGAAAGGGCCTGCGCCGCAGCGTCATTGGCCATTCAACGACCCGGCGCGCAGACGTCGATCCCCAACCGGGCCGACACGCTGGCCCAGGCCGCCGCTGTCTATGGCTGACGACTTCGACCCACTGGTCCCCCGGCCGCTCGACCGGCCGACCCAGGTGCCACTGGGCGGCGACGCCGACCTCACCGGCCTCGACACGGCCAAGATCCTGGCCGCCCCCGACGACCCGGCCCTCTGGCCGGCCTGGCGCGCCCAGCTACGACGGTGGCGCGACGAGGCCTTGGTCCGGCACACCCTGGACGGTGAGGTCTACCGGCGCACCGACCTCGCCTGGGCGGCGCGGTGCTACGTCGTGAGCCAGCTATGGCTCTGGGACGAGCTGCTGTACGACGCCGAGGCCCGCTCGTTCACCCCCGACCGCCTGTTCGCCGACGCCGTGCAGCGGTTCGGCGGCTTCGACGCCGTGGTGCTGTGGCACGCATACCCCGTCATCGGCATCGACGAGCGCAACCAGTGGGACTTCTACCGGGACGTCGACGGCCTGGCCGACCTGGTCGCCCACCTGCACACGCTCGGGGTGCGCGTCTTCGTCGACTACAACCCGTGGGACGTCGGCACCCGCCGGTCCGGTGACGACGCGAGCGAGCTGGCTGCGCTGGTCGCCGACCTCGACGTCGACGGGGTCTTCCTCGACACGCTGAAGGAGGGTGGCGGCCCGCTGCTGGAGGGTCTCGCCGCCCTCGACGGGGTGGCGGTGGAGGGCGAGTCGACCGTGCCGTTGGCGCGGCTCATCGACCACCCCCTCTCCTGGGCCCAGTGGTTCGCCGACTCGCCCGTGCCCGGCGTCGTTCGCTCGCACTACATCGAGCGTCGCCACCAGATGCACCACGTGCGGCGATGGCACCGCCACCACCACGAGGAGCTGCAGTCGGCCTGGCTCAACGGGATCGGCGTCATGGTGTGGGAGGTGGTCTTCGGGGTGTGGGTCGGCTGGTCCGACCGTGATGCCCAGACCCTGCGCCGGATGGCGCCGGCCCAACGGGCCCTGCACCACCTCCTCGTCGACGCGACGTGGACCCCGCTCGTCGACCTCGGCGCCGACGCAGCGGCCGCGAAGGTGTTCGGCTCCGAGTTCGCTGCCCACGACGAACGCCTCGTCGCCCTCGTCAACCGCGGCGAGCACGACGCCTCCATCACGGTCGAGGCCGGCGCCGGTGCCGGCGTCGGCGCGGGGCTGTACGACATCTGGACCGGCGAGTCCCTCGACGTCACCGCGGGCCTGGTCACCGTCACCGTGCCCGCCCATGGGATCGGCGGGCTGTGGGTAGCCCCGCCCGGCGCCGACCGGTCGTGGTTGCCATCGGACTCGCCGGCGGACGCCTCGCCCGCCTTCCGGCACCTCGTCGCCCACCGCGTCGCGGCTCCTCGGTCGTCCGGCCGGCCCTCAGGGTCGGTGGTGGAGGTGCCCGCAGGTCCCACGGTGCTCACCGTGCGCTACCGCTGCCGGGAGACGGGGATGTACGCCGGCGCCCCCTTCGTCGACGAGTGGAAGCCTCTCCCGCCGCGACTGCACGACCTACGCACCCTCGAGCGGAACGAGATCCTCGACGGAGCGGCCGTGGCCGTCCACGAGGTCACCCGCGCCGAGTTCGCCGCCTTCGTCGCGGCGACGGGCTACCGCCCCTTCCATCCAACGGGGCAACCGCCCGCCTGGCTCGGCCCGCCGGAGGACGCCATGTCCGCTCGTCCCGTCACCGAGGTGGACGTGGAGGACGCCCGCGCGTATGCGTCCTGGGCCGGAGCGCGGCTCCCCACCGAGGACGAGTGGCAGGTCGCGGCTCAGGCTCCGGGGTTCGTCCGGCTCCGCCCCGAGGTGTGGAACCTCACGGAGTGCGAACAGCGGGACGGGCGGACCCGCTTCCTCATGCTCAAAGGGGGCTCGGCCTACCGGGCCGAGGGTTCCGCGTGGTACTTCGACGGTGGCCCGCGGGAGCCCGGGTTCGCCGCGAAGTACCTCGTGCCCGGGCTCGGGCTGGGGCGCTCGCCCTGGATCGGCTTCCGCGTCGCCTGGGACCGTCAGACCTCGGCGCCCGCCGCTGCGGGGCCCAGGACGAGATAGCCCTGAGCGAGCAGGATCACGGTGACGGCCACCCACTTGCCGGGGGCCAGCTGCACTCCGTACTGGAACCGGTCGATGAGCAGCAGCGCCACCTGGAGGACGACGATCCAGCCCATGGTGACGAGGGCGAGCTCGGCGTACTGAAGCGCTGAGGCGTAGACCCAGAAGAGGACGAGGAACGCGGCGGCCCCGAGGAGCAGCGCCCCGACCCGGGACGACGCCGCCCACTCCTTGGCCGCCAGCGCGCCGACGATGTCGAGCGCGGCCAACACCACCATGGCGCCGGCCCCCACGGCCCACG
>JBDSYO010000293.1:0-3711 GCA_039925625.1 Lapillicoccus sp.
GGTCCAGGCCGGCCGCGACCGCCGCGGGCCCAGGGTCGGCGGCGACCAGAGCCCGCACGCCCGCCTGGAGGCGTGCCGCCGCCGCCGCCGCGTCGACCCCGCGGCCCATGACGTCGCCGATGACGACGACGAACCGGCCGTGGGTCAGGTCGATGACGTCGTAGAAGTCGCCGCCCACCTCGGCCCGCCCCGACGGGTGGTACAGGGCCGCCACCTCCCAGCCCGCGAGATCGGGGAGGCGCCGCGGCAGGAGGGCGTGCTGCAGGGTCTCGGCGGCCCGTTGGGTCTGCGAGAACAGGTCGGCGTTGTCGATGGCGAGGGCGGCGTGGCGGGCCAGGTCGCCCGCGAAGGCCAGGTCGTCGTCGCCGACGAGGCGCCAGCTCCAGCCGAAGGTCATCGTTCCGATGATCCGGCCCCGCACCGACAACGGTACGACGATGGCCGACAGCAGCTCGAGCCGGCGGGTCAGCTCGAGGAAACGCGGGTCCGGGTTGCTGTGCGAGATCGTCTCCTTGGCCAGGGGCGAGTGCACCTCCCCGCGCCCCGTGCGCAGGACCCGGCGCGCGACCGTCGGCGCGGCCCCGTCGGCGCGCAGGTTGGCCATGAGCTCCTGGGCCAGCGCTCGCTGGGCCGGGTCGCGGTGCTCGACCGCCAGCGTCGTCAGCCGGTCCTCCTCGAGGATGGTCACCCCGCACCAGTCGGCGAACCCCTCGACGGCAAGTCGCGCGACGGTGGACAGGGTCGACCGCTGGTCGAGGCTGCCGGCCAGCTCCTCGGACGCGGCCGACAGGAACGCCAACTTGCTCTCCCGGTCGGCGCCGCGGGCCTCGGCCCGCAGCCGCAGCAGGGTCTGCGCGCAGACGTCGGAGAGGATGCTGAGCAGCTCGATCTCGGTCGGCTCCGGCCGCAGCACGTCGCCGGCGAACCGCAGCCCCAGCGCGCCCACGGCCTCGGGGAAACCGCCCCGCAGCGGGAAGGCCAGCAGCGAGACCTCTCCCCTTGCGGGCAGCCGCGCCTCGATCTTCGGGTATGCGCGCCGCACGGCGTCGCGGCCCACCAGGACGACGGGCTCTCCGGTGCGGGCCGCGTCGCACACGGGTGCTCGCTCGGTCATCGAGAACCGGTCGGCCGCGAGGGCCTCGAGGTCGGCCGTGCCGCGCCGTCCGAGAACCACCATCTCGTCGCCCTCGCGCATAACCAGCATGGCCAGCTCGGACTCGACCACCTCGGCGACGTGGCGGGTGACCACGTCGGTGACCGTGCTGAGGTCGCGGGCTGCGGACAGGTCCCTCGTCACCCGGCCGAGGCCGGTCAGCCGGCGCAGCTCCATTCGGGCGGCCCCTCCGTCGTCGTTCGGCGGCGTCCCCCGGACGGCCGTAACGGGCCGAGGCGTACGGCGACACCGTAACGGGCGGTCAGGGGCCCGCGTCGGCGAATCGTCGGTGAAGCGACCTGTGCGTTCAGGACGCGTAGGCGACCTTGACGGCGTCGTCGAGCTGCTGCCGCGGCCAGCGCGCCGCGATGAGCACGACGGCGCCGAGACAGACCACGGCGAGCATGGTGACCGTCGCCGCGGGGTTGGTCACCTCCGACAGCCAACCCGCGACGAGATAGCTGATCCCCGCGGCCGTGACCGACAGCGCGCCCGCGAGCCCGAAGATGGTGCCTCGACGCTCGGCGGGCGTGACCAGGGAGAAGGTCGACTGGAGCGGCAGCATGAACGCCTGGAGGATGCCGCTGACGAGCCACAGGGCCACCGTGACCGCGATGCCCGGCCGAAAGGCCGTGAACAGCAGGGGCACCGGCATGGCCAGCGCCATGGCGATCATCCGGCTGTTCGACACCCGGGGCTCCCAGCGGCTGACGAGGATGACCCCGACGGCCGCCCCGGCGATGGGCGCGGCCATGAGCAGGCCGCCCACGCCCGCGTCACCGGCATACGGGATGGCCACCGCCTCGGGCGCGGTCACCCCGAGGTTCACCACGAGGCTCAGCCCGAGCAACCGGCGCAGGATCGGGTGCCGGGCGACGTAGGACGTGGCGCGGCCGAGATCGCCGAAGAAGCCGACGATGCCGGGGCTCGGCCGCCCGACCACCGGGCGCCGACGGATGACGAACATGACGACCGCGGCGGAGACCAGGAAGGTGACCAGGTCCACCAGCAGCGCCCGTGTGGGTCCGAGCCACGCGATGACCACCCCGCCGAGGACGAACCCGAGCGCCTGGTTCACCTGCTCCCCGAGTGCACTCATGCCCATGGCGCCCACGAACACCCGCCGGTCCTCGAACAGGTCGGTCAGAAGCACC
Source organism: Lapillicoccus sp. (assembly GCA_039925625.1). Classification (GTDB taxonomy): domain Bacteria; phylum Actinomycetota; class Actinomycetes; order Actinomycetales; family Dermatophilaceae; genus Lapillicoccus. The sequence goes on from JBDSYO010000293.1 coordinate 2,308, forward strand.
TGCTGCGCCGCCACCGCCGGGCCCCCCAGCGTCTCGAGGGCGAAGAAGGCCACGAGCAGCACCGGGATCGACGCCTCCGACGCCACGAGCCAGACGAGGACGCCGACCATCAGCGCGCGGCTCAGGTGCGAGGCGATGAGGACGTACTTGTACGGCAGCCGGTCGGCCAGCGGGCCGAGCAGCGTCCGGCCGAAGATCGACGGCAGGAGGCTGACCGCGAAGGTGGTCGCGGTGGCCAGCGGCGAGGCCGTGCGCTGGTAGACGACCGCGGCGATCGTCAGGCGCGCGACGTAGTCGCCCCAGGTGGACATGCTGGTGACGATGAACAGCGGAAGGAAACCCCGCACCGCGAACACGTCCCCGAACGCAGGCATGGAGGACCCCTGTCCCGCATGTCGCACCCGCACGGACCGGACGTTACCGGTCTAGGTCAGGGCGTAGAACGTGGTGTTCGTCGCGGTTCGACAGCGTCTGGCCACGCGCAGGTAATCTTCTTCCAAAGTCGCCTGTGCGCCGGGCGGCCGCCCGATGATCCGGCCGATACCGTCCGCGTCGCGCAGGTCGGCCGGCACGGACTCCGCCGGACGTCCCCGCCAGAGCACCGAGGCGTTGCGCAGCGAGGCGGCGAGGTACCAGGCCGCCCGAAGGCTCGCGGCGTCGTCCTCGTCGAGGTAGCCGCCCAGCTCCGCCGCGGTGAGCCCGGCCATCGTGCCGGTCGTGCGCAGGGCCGGGTCGGCGGCGCCGTGCTGCAGCTGGATGAGCTGCACGGTCCATTCGACGTCGGTGAGACCGCCGATGCCCAGCTTGAGATGCGTCCGCTTGTCGGCCCCCCGCGGGAGCCGCTCGGACTCGACGCGGGCCTTCATGAGCCGGATGTCTCGCACCTGGACCGACGTGAGGCCACCCTCGGGGTAGCGCACCGGCTCGATGACCTCCATGAAGGCCGCGCCCACCTCGGGGTCGCCCGCGACGGGTCGGGCGCGCAGCAGGGCCTGGAACTCCCACGTCGCGGCCCAGCGCCGGTAGTAGGTCGCGTAGGCCGCCAGGCTGCGGGTCAGCGGCCCGCGCTTGCCCTCCGGGCGGAGGTCGTTGTCGAGGACCAGCGGCGGGCCGGGTCCACCGGCACCGCGCAGCCGACGCACCTCCTGGACGACGAGCACGGCCCGGCGCTGGGCCTCGTCGTCGGACACCTCGCCGGTGGCTCGGTGCACCAGGATCACGTCGGCGTCCGAGGCGTACCCCATCTCGCGGCCACCGAGGCTGCCCATGCCGATGACGGCGATCCGGGTGCCGAGTGTCTCGCCGAGCTGCCCCCCGACCTTGCGCTCTGCGATGCCGAGCGTCACGTGGAGCGTGGCCCCGGTGAGGTCCGAGAGGGCCGTCCCCACACCCTCGATGTCGACC
>JBDSYO010000294.1:0-6403 GCA_039925625.1 Lapillicoccus sp.
GGTCTTCGGGGTCGGACCACCGATGAGCGTCACGTTGACGTAGTACGCGTTCGGCACCGGACCGCTGTGGCCGGGGCTCTTGCAGGCGCTGTTGACGAAGAGGTGCTCGAAGTGGATGGTCTCGGCGCTGGCGGGACCCGCGGTGGCCATGCCGGTGCCGGCGGCCACGAGCACGAGGGTGGCTCCGGTGAGGGCGCGCCGCGCGGTACGGGCGCTACGGCCGGGCATCCTGGACGTCGGTGACGTGGGCGGGGTGGCGGTGGTGATGGGCTCGGTCGTCATGATGGCTCCTGGTGGCGGCAAGGCGGGTGTGGCGGTCCCCGCTCCGCGACGGTGCGGGGCGGTTTGCCGATGCCCGTCGTCGGTGATGTCGGCGGTGGCAGGACCCAGTGTTCGCTCCGCGGAGCGTCCACCGGTGACCTCATCCGGGGGATCCGGGGGACGACCTGGCCCTCCACCGATCGGGGGACGGCCGCCCCGCCGGCCGTACCCGGGGAGGGTCAGCCCGCGGCCGGCCGGGCCGCGTGGCCGGGCCGGCCGTGGGTGCGCCGGTCCTCCTTCATCTCCGCCTCGAACAGGTGGCGCCGGCCCTCCACGAGGGCCTCGCGGGCGCCGGCTTCCAGCTCCTTGAACGCCGCGTAGTAGCCGTCGTCGTACTCCTCGACGACCTGGAACGTCCACCGTCCCTGCACGACGTTGCGGCCCACGAGCTCCGTCTCGATCCGGCCGGCCAGCTCGTCGTGCCCCGCGGACCGCAGCTTCTCCACCGCCTCGCCGAGGGTGAGGTCGGCCATCCCCGAGAGGCGGTGGAACGCATACAGGTTGCCTCGGGCGTTCTCGACGACCTCGAGGGCCTCGGAGAGCTTGCCCAACGCCTCGACGGTCGCGTCGGAGACGCCCTCGGGACGACGGTGCTCCGGTGACGGTGTGCTCATGCGGCCAGGCTAAGGACCCCCGGCGCCGCCCGCCCGATGTGGCAGGGTCGTCGCGTGCCCGAGCCCGATCCTGCCGCCCCCGCTGACCTGCGCCTGCGTGACGTCGTCGGCGCCCTCGAGGCCCTCTACCCGCCGAACACCGCGCAGGACTGGGACCGCGTCGGCCTGGTGACGGGCGACCTCGACCAGCTGGTACGCCGGCTGCACCTCGCCGTCGACCCCACCCTCGCGGTGGTGCAGGAGGCCATCGACGCGGGCGCCGACCTGCTCGTCACCCACCACCCGCTGCTTCTGCGCGGCATCCACAGCGTGGCCACGACCACGGCCAAAGGTGAGACCCTGACCCGGGCCATCCTCGGCGACCTCGCGGTCTACTGCGCCCACACCAACGCCGACGTCGCCGACCCCGGTGTATGCGACGCGCTCGCTGAGGCGGTCGGCCTGCAGGACGTCGAGCCGCTGGAGGCAGGTGAGCACGCTCTCGGCCGCGTCGGACGGCTGTCAGCACCGATGTCGTTGCGGGAGTTCGCCTCCCAGGTCGCGCGGGGCCTGCCGGCGACCGTCGGCGGCTTCCGGGTGGCCGGCGATCCGGACGCGACCGTCGAGCGGGTCGCGGTGCTCGGGGGCTCGGGGGACGACCGGTTCGACGTCGTGCGCGCCTCCGGCGCCGACGTCTACGTCACCGCCGACCTGCGCCACCACCCCGCCCTCGAGGAGCGCGAGACGTCTCGCGGCGCCACCCCCTACCTCGTCGACGCCGGGCACTGGGCCACCGAATGGGTGTGGCTGGCCTCAGCCGAGGGCCGGCTGCTCGCCACGCTGGAGTCGGGCGCGACCGGCGGGTCGTCTACGTTGGACACCTACGTCTCGACCGTGCGCACCGAGCCGTGGACGTTCGTCGTCGGCGCCAACGCGGCGCTCCACCCGACCTGATACCGGAGGTTCCCGCTGAAAGCCGACCCGAACCGCCAGCGAGCCCTGCTCGACCTGCAGGCGGTCGACTCGCGGCTCGACCAGATCGCGCACGCGACGTCGACGCTGCCCCAGCACCGTGAGGTGGCCGCCCTCGAGGACGAGACGCGCACCGTCGACACGCAGCTGGTCAACGCCCGCACCGCCTTCTCCGACGTTCAGCGCGAGGTCGACAAGGCCGAGTCCGACGTGCAGCTGGTGCGGGACCGGGCCGCGCGGGACCGCACCCGGCTCGACGCCGGCACCGGCTCGGCCAAGGACCTCCAGGCCCTCCAGCACGAGCTGACGTCCCTCGCCCGGCGCCAGTCCGAGCTCGAGGACGTCGAGCTCGAGGTCATGGAGCGCGTCGAGGCGTTGGGCCAGCATGTGGCCTCGCTCGAGGCCGCCCGGGCCGAGGTCGCCGCGAAGCTGGCGGCCGCGATGACCGACCGTGACGCCGCCATGGGTGGGTACGCCACCGAGCGCGACTCCGTCTCCAGTCGCCGCGACGCGGCCGTGCAGGGGGTCGGCGACGACCTCGTCGCGCTCTACGAGCGGATCCGTGGCGCCCGCGCCGGGATCGGTGCCGCGGAGCTGCGCCAGCGCCGCTGTGGCGGCTGCCACATCGAGCTCAACCAGGTCGACATGAACCGGATCACCGCCGCGCCCGCCGACGAGGTGCTGCGCTGCGAGGAATGTGGCCGGATCCTCGTGCGCACCGCCGAGTCCGGCCTTCCCAGCGCGTGACGGCGCCATGCCGGTGACCGACCGGGTCGTCGTCGAGGCCGACGGGGGCTCCCGAGGCAACCCCGGGGTGGCCGGGTACGGCGCGGTCGTCTTCGACGCGCATACCGGCCGGGTCCTCGTCGAGCGCGCCGCGCCGCTGGGCAAGCAGAGCAACAACGTCGCCGAGTACCAGGGACTGATCGCCGGGCTCGACGCCGCCGCGGCGGTGGCCCCCGGTGCGGTCGTCGACGTGCGGATGGACTCCAAGCTCGTCATCGAGCAGATGGCCGGCCGCTGGAAGGTCAAGCACGAGGACATGCGCCGGCTCTCACTCGAAGCGGCGGCGATCGTCCGGCGGATCCGCGCGGCCGGGGGCTCGGTGACGTGGACCTGGATCCCGCGGGAGCGGAACAAGAAGGCCGACAAGCTGAGCAACGACGGGATGGACGGCCGCACCATCGACACCCTGCCGGCCGCCCTGGGGCGCGCAGGAGCCCCCAAGCCGCCCGAGGTACCCGAGCCGCCCGAGGCACCCGAGCCGCCCGAGCAGGCGCACTTCGCATCACCGGCCCCGGTCTCGGCACCGCCGCCCGAGCCCACCCTCACCGGCGCGACTCGGGTTCTCCTCGTGCGCCACGGCGCCACCGACTTCACCGAGCAGGGACGGCTCGACGGCCGCGGCGGCGCGGACCCGGGGCTCAACCGCGAGGGCCGGCGGCAGGCCCAGGCGACCGCCCAGGCGCTGCGGGGGCTGGTCGTCGGACCCGTCCGGCTCGTCACCTCCGCCCTCGCCCGAGCCCGCCAGACCGGCGCCGCCGTGGGTGGAGCCCTCGGTGTCGAGCCGGTGGTCGACGACGGGTGGGACGAGCGGGCCTTCGGCGACTGGGACGGCGAGCGCTTCGGCGACCTCAGCGCCCGCGACCCGGAGGAGGTGCGGCGGCTGCTGGTGGCCCGCGACCACCACCGTCCGGGGGGCGAGTCGATGGCGCAGGTCGAGGACCGAGTCCTGAACGCATACGGGCGGGTGGTCTCCGGCGGCGGGACCGTCGTCGTCGTCACCAGCCGCACCCCGGTCGTCGTCGTCCTGGGCACGGTGCTCGGCATGCCGTCCGACCGGTTCCGCGCGCTGGTCACCGATCCGGCGTCGGTCAGCGCGGTGGAGGTGTGGCCGGACGGGAACACCTCCGTGCCGTTCGTCAACCGGACGGCCCATCTCGGCTGACGGCGGCTGTGGCAGTCTCGACGTCATGAGCCGTGCGCTGCGCCCTGACACCCTCGCCGTCCGAGGGGGCCTGTCCCGCAGCGGTTTCGACGAGACCTCCGAGGCGCTCTATCTCACCTCGGGCTTCGTCTACGAGTCCGCCGAGCAGGCCGAGGCGGCGTTCAAGGACGAGATCGACAAGTTCATCTACTCGCGCTACGGCAACCCGACGGTGCGGATGTTCGAGGAGCGGCTGCGGCTCGTCGAGGGGGCGGAGGCCTGCTTCGCGACGGCCAGCGGCATGGCCGCGGTGTTCGTCGCACTCGCCGCCCTCTGCGGCCAGGGGGACCGGATCGTCAGCTCCCGCGCGTTGTTCGGGTCGTGTTTCGTCATCGTCGACGAGATCCTGCCGCGATGGGGCGTCGAGACGACGCTGGTCGACGGCACCGACCTCGACCAGTGGCGCGAGGCATTGAGCACGCCGGCGACCGCGGTGTTCTTCGAGACGCCGAGCAACCCGATGCAGGAGCTCGTCGACGTGCGGGCGGTGTCTGAGCTGGCCCACGCCGCGGGCGCGAAGGTCGTGGTGGACAACGTCTTCGGCACGCCGGTGTACTCCAAGCCGCTCGAGCTCGGCGCCGACGTCGTCGTCTACTCGGCCACCAAGCACATCGACGGACAGGGCCGGGTGCTCGGTGGCGCCGTGCTCGGCACGCGCGAGTTCGTCGACGGTCCCGTCAAGAACCTCATGCGGCACACCGGTCCGGCGATGTCGCCGTTCAACGCGTGGACGCTCGTCAAGGGCCTGGAGACGATGTCGCTGCGCGTCGAGCGCCAGACGTCGAACGCCCTGGCGCTGGCCCATGCCCTGGAGACCCACCCCCGCGTGACGCGGGTCCTGCATCCCTGGTTGGAGAGCCACCCGCAGCACGTGCTGGCCCGCGCGCAGATGAGCGGGGGCGGCAGCGTTGTCACCTTCGTCATCGACGGTGGCAAGGACGAGGCCTTCCGGCTCATGAACGCCCTCGAGGTCGTCGACATCTCCAACAACCTCGGCGACGCGAAGTCGCTCATCACGCACCCGGCCACGACGACCCACCGACGACTGACGCCGGAGGCGCGGGCCGCCGTCGGCATCACCGACGGCACCATCCGCATCTCCGTCGGCCTGGAGGATCCCCTCGACATCGTGGAGGACGTCGTCGAGGCGCTCTCCCTCGTCTGACCCGAGTTGACCCCTTTATCGGGTCACCCGATGAAGGGACGGTTCGCTGGAGAACCGTTCTCCAGCGAAGTGCACGTTTATCGGGTCACCCGATAAAGGCGTGACGGCCTCAGCCGAGCAGGACGAGTGCGCCGAGTGCGGCGGCCACGGCCACGACGGCGCAGAGCAGCCCCTCTCGGGCCAGGTATGCGACGCTGACCTCGAGCCCCTGGGTGCGGCACCGCTGCCGCCACAGCAGGGTGGCCAGCGACGCCCACACGGTGACCAGCGGGCCGACGTTGACGCCGACGAGCAAGGCCATGAGCCGGGCGGGCGCGTCTGAGCTGACGGCCTCCAGTGCGAGGTAGGCGGGCAGGTTGTTGACGACGTTGGCCGCCACGGCGCCGGCCGCCCCCAGCCGGAACAGGGCTCCCGCCGACCCGCCCGTGCCCGTCAGCGAGACGAGGATCTCGCGCAGCCCGTGGTTCACCGCCACGTCGACGACGACGAACAGCACACTGACGCCGATCACCATCTTCCACGGCACCGAGATGTGCCGCAGCCGCGGTGGGTCGCGCACGGCGAGCGTGACGAAAAGGACCACCGCGGCGATGGCCGACGGGATGGCCGGCACGATGCCCGACACGAACGCCGGCCCCAACAGGACACAGCACACCGACGCCACGACCAGAAGCACCTTGTCGTGCGGTTCGGGCGGCGCGTCCGGGGTGTAGCGCCCGCTCAGAGCCTTCCGGTGGCGCAGCCCGAGCAGCGCCACGGTGGCGACGATCGCGGCCAGGGCCGGCGCCCACGCGAGGCGGAGGTACCCGGCCTGGCCGACGCCCAGCAGGTCGAGGTGGTGAAGAGCCAGGAGGTTCGTGAGGTTCGACACCGGGAGGAGCATCGACGCGGTGTTCGCCAGCCACAGCGTCGTCATGGCGAACGGCAGGGGGGCCACGCCGACCTGTCGGGCCACGGTGATGGCGACCGGGGTCAGCAGCACGGCGGTCGTGTCGAGGCTCAGCACGATGGTGCTGACGCACGCGATGGCCACCACGAGCAACCAGAGGGCCCACACCCGGTGCCGGCCCGCGCGGCTCGCCCAGTGGGCAGCGACGTCGAACACCCCTGCCACGTCGGCGATCTCGGCGACGACGGTGATGGCAACGAGGAACGCCAACACCGGAAGGACGCGGGCGGCCAGGTCGGCCAGCTCGACACCGGTCACGCCGAGACCGTCGGCTCGCCCACCGACAGCACCCACGGCTGCCCGGCGCGCCGCGGCGCGGCCAGGTCGCATGCGAACCGCTCGTTCACCACCGCAGCCAGCCGCCCGGGCGTCCGCACATCGACGCCGGCCTGACACAGGTGCCGGGCCACGAGCCC